>NZ_JBPODR010000044.1:0-9604 GCF_051201035.1 Thermoanaerobacterium thermosulfurigenes | reverse complement strand
ATGGATTTACTATTACCATATATTCAACTAGATGTAAAATATAAAAATTCTTGTAAAGATAAATTTTTTGCTGGAATTTTGATGCGAAATCTCTGTTGCGAACTGAAAAAACTTGATTAATTTCAACATATATTGTATAATGATATAAGTGAACGAAACGTTGAAATGGTGCGCGTTAGAGGCACTAAAGGGGAATAAACGATATTCGAAAAAAGTGGCCTAATTGGGACTACGAATCAAAAGGCCACGGGTTCGAATCCTGTCGGGCGCACCACTATGATATTGACAAATTTGAAAATTTATATATAATATAAATCATGCGCCCGTAGCTCAGCAGGATAGAGCAACGGTTTCCTAAACCGTGTGCCGGAGGTTCGAGTCCTCTCGGGCGCACCATTTGTGTGATTAAGATGTACAACGAGTTTATGAAGGCTGCTATAGATGAGGCTATTATAAGCTTTAAACTTGGAGAGATGCCGGTTGGTGCAGTTGTAGTTAAAGATGGCATCATTATTGGCAGAGGCTACAATCTAAAAGAAACAGAAAAAGATGCGACGCAGCACGCTGAAATCAATGCTATAAAGGATGCTTGCAAAAGCATTGGCGATTGGAGGCTTAATGGTGCATCGCTCTATGTCACATTAGAGCCATGTCCAATGTGTGCAGGTGCAATAATAGAGTCTCGGATAAAAAGAGTGTATGTAGGCGCAGAGAGTCGTGATAACGGTGCTGCAGGTACTGTATATGATCTTTTAAATAAAAAAGCAGAAGTTTATTTTGGCATCATGGAAGATGAGTGCAAAAAATTGATAAATGATTTTTTTAGTAGACTAAGGTGATCTGGAGAGATGGCTGAGTGGTCGAAAGCGCTCGCCTCGAAAGCGAGTGGGCGGATTCCCGCCTCGTGAGTTCGAATCTCACTCTCTCCGCCATGGAAATATCATGGAGAGATGGCTGAGCTGGTCTAAGGCGCACGACTGGAAATCGTGTGTACCCTCAAAACGGGTACCGAGGGTTCGAATCCCTCTCTCTCCGCCATTAAATGTAATTCCCATCTTAATCCATAACATCCATTAAAAATTTCAATCCATGTGTTGATTTTTACATATAGACGATGTATAATAGGTCTTGCATTGCACAAAATAATGTTGTAAGTTAAAAAAGACTTACATGGCCGTACTAGATGGGGAGGTAGCGGTGCCCTGTAACCTGCAATCCGCTATAGCAGGGTCGAATTCCCGAGCCGAGGCATGATTACTGTAAGGCTGGCATAAGTAAGTGATTATGATATTCAAGTCCTCCGCAATGGAAATTTGTGAACCCCGCCAGGTCTGGAAGGAAGCAACGGTAAGCAAATACTTCCATGTGCCGGGGGAGTGCTTGAGTGGAGTTAACTGCTTATGTAACGCTTATGGTAACATGACAGAGTCGGGTGTGCGGCCTTTTTATTTTATTATATTTTACTAAAAAAAATTTTAATATGTACATAAAAAATATTTTATCAAAAAAATATTCTGATATTTAAAATTTGTGTAAAGTTTTTTTGGGCATTGTCGACTATACTAATAGTGACTTTTACTGCTTAGGGAGGTATTTATGTTTAGAAGTTATCGCAATCGTTTGTTTGTCATAATATTCGGAGTTTCAGTCTTTGTATATCTACTTTCGTTTGTCCACATAGTAAAAGGCATAGGCAATAACATATTTGCTTCTTTTTTGATATTGTTTATTTCGGCTTTTATAGCAATGACAGAGTCAAAGCACTTGTCATATCCAATAGAAAAGTTGAATAAAGGCGTTAAACGTATAATAGATGGTGAATACGATTATAATATCGATATAGATGTTTCAGAAGAATTTGTAGAGTTATCAAGAAGTTTTAGAGAAATGTCACATAAGCTAAAGTCAACTTATGAAGAGTTAAAAAGGGAATCTCAGGAGCTTTTAAAGAAAAACAATGAATTGCAAGATTACTATGCAGAGCTTGAGGCGTCTTATGAGCAGATGGAAGCTGTGACAAACGAACTTGAGAAATCGGAATCAAGGTATAGGACACTGGTAGACAATATTTCAGATATTCTTTGGTTTACTGATGGTGAATACAATATAGAGTTTATTAATAATAGATCAGTAAGATATTTAGATTACATGCCAGACGAGATGACAGGCAGAAAAATCACAGAATTCGTTCATGACGACGATAAGAAGATCATGGAAGATCTGATGAATGGTAGAATAAGCATGGCGGAAATAAAATTCAAAAAAAGAGATGGTTCAATACTTCTTACAGAAACGAGAGCTAAGGTAATAAAGAACAATGAAAATGAGATAGTGGGAATTCAAGGTTTGTCGAGGGATATAACTGATTACAATAATGCGAAAAAAGAGATAATGGAGAGAAATAGGCAGATTCTGGCTATAGGAAATGTGACGCAATTGCTGACTAAAAATTTAGAACCTCGAGATGTTCTATATTCTATTGCTGAGAAAATATCCACCATACTTTCTTCACCACTTTGTACCATAAGGACAATAAATGAGTCAGGAAGATTAGAGCTTATGGTAGCAGCAGGGGAATTGAGAGACATGCCTCTTTTAAAAGAGTTGTCGTTGTCGTCGGATGAAAATGTTAAGCTTCTTGTTTCAAAAGAAATTACTGTTTTGGATCCTAATAAATTCCCGATAGATGATAATTTGCTTTTGCGATTGAAAGAATTAAATGTAAAAAACGTAATAGCTGTTCCACTCATATCTAAAGATAAGGCTGTGGGAATCTTAAACATATTAACAACTTCAAGGCTTGCCAATGATATAAGCTTGTTGAGATCTGTTGCTGATAGTGTGTCTGTTGCCATAGAAAATGCAAATCTATATGACGACATGAGGAATTGGTACTTTAGGACCATCGATGCTTTGGCTTATGCTGTTGAGGCAAAGGATAAGTATACTAAAGGGCATTCACTTAGAGTTTCGAAGTACGCTGCAATTATAGCTGAAAGTATGGGACTGCCGAAAGATGAAATAGAAAAGATAAGGATTGCTGGTTTGCTGCATGATATAGGAAAGATAGGAGTGGCTGACAGTATACTTACAAAGCCTGGTAAGCTTACAAACGAGGAGTACGACAAGATAAAGCAACATCCAAAAATATCAAGGAAAATATTGGAACCTATTGGATTATCTAAGGATATAATAGATGGAATTGAAAAGCACCATGAAAGATATGATGGGAAAGGATATCCATTTGGGCTTAATGACGACAAGATACCGCTGATTGCTGCGATACTGTGTGTGGCAGATTCATTTGATGCTATGACATCTGATAGATCGTATAGGAAAGGGATTTCCTTTGACGAAGCCTTAAATGAATTATTGAAGTACAAAGGCACCCAGTTTAATCCGAGGGTGGTTGACAGCGTAATATCTATATACATGAGAGATAGAAAAAAGATGGAGAGGATTAAAATAGAAACGGAAATAGCAAACTAAAAGGATATAGAAAAGTATCCTTTTTTTTGTTACAATTAAGTAAATGAGGTGTTTTTCTATGTACCAATCACTGTACAGAAAGTATAGACCCAGAAGCTTTGGGGAAGTTTTGGGGCAAAATCATATTGTCAGAACTTTAAAAAATCAGATAAAAAGCGGACGAATAGGACATGCATACCTTTTTTGCGGTACAAGAGGTACAGGCAAGACAAGTGTTGCGAAGATTTTTGCAAAAGCTGTTAATTGTCCTAATAGCTTAGATGGGGAGCCCTGCAACAAATGTCAGATATGCGAGTCTGCCAATAACAATTCTCTAATGGACATAATAGAGATAGATGCGGCGTCGAATAACAGCGTTGATGATGTGAGAGAATTGAGGGACAACATCATATATGCTCCATCTTCATGTAAGTACAAGGTGTACATTATAGATGAAGTCCATATGCTATCTGGCAGTGCCTTTAATGCCCTTTTAAAAACACTTGAAGAGCCTCCACAGCATGCGATATTTATTTTAGCTACAACTGAGCCAAACAAGATACCTGCAACTATTTTGTCAAGGTGTCAAAGGTTTGACTTTAAAAGGATATCATCGAAAGTCATTTCACAGAATATAAAGAAAATAGCTGAAGACAGCCAAATAAATATAGACGGTAAAGCAATTGCACTGATTGCCAAGCATGGAAATGGCTCTATGAGGGATGCTATAAGCATACTTGAGCAGTGTGCTTCATACAGCGATGTTTTAACGTATGATGATGTGTGCGATATACTCGGCACTGTAAATGATGATACGTTGTTTGCTTTAGTGAATAGTTTAAACGATAGAGATGGAAAAGAAATCATAAAACAGATAGATAAGTTGATGCTTTACGGCATAGACGTAAATAATTTGGTGAAAGCTCTGTTATCTTTTTTGAGAGATGTGATTGTATACAAAACATGTGGTGATGAGTCAGAAGAGATATTAGAAACAGAGATAAATGATGTAATCGAGAAGGCATCTTTATTTGATATGGCGTTTTTATCAAATGCGTTAGAGAAATTGATAGATCTTCAGGGGAAAATAAGATATGCTCAATCTCCCAGAATAATGCTGGAGATAACATTGCTTAAGCTTATAAATCCGGAAATCTCACCTGATATAGACAGCATATTAGATAGACTAAATAAGTTGGAGAATGTGATTAAAAGCGGTAAGATGATGCCGTTTGTAGAGAAGGATATTGTCGCTAATGATAAAACTTTAAAATCTGAGGGGGTTTTTGATGATGTAGTGATAAAAAAAGAAGCGAAAAAAACTGATGATATAGTTGATAAAGTAGATAAGAACATTGAGATAAATGTGAATGAAGTTTTCAAAAAACTATTAAGCATGATAAAGAAAGACAGACCGATGATTTTTTCTTTTTTAAGCTTAGGCAAACCATATTTGAAAGATGGCAATTTTGTGATAGAATATCCAAAGGAGCATGTGTTTTACAAAGAAGAGCTTAATAAAATCGAAAATAAAGATTACATCAAAGATGTTATTAAAAGACTGACAGGTAATGATTACAACATAGTTTTTGCTATAGAAGAAAAAAATGAAGATGAACAGTTAATTGAGGCAGTAAGAAAATATTTTGGCGATGTAGAAATAATAGATTGATTAATCACTACTGAGTCAAAATTAGCATATAAATAAGAGAGAATACAAAATTAATTAGGAGGTATTTGGATGGCTAAAGGAGGATTTCCTGGCGGTTTTAACATGAACAACATGATAAAGCAAGCGCAGCAGATGCAGGAGCAAATGAAGAAAATGCAGGAGGAGCTTGAAAACAAGACTGTTGAGGAGTCTGCAGGCGGTGGAGCTGTAAAGGTAGTGGCAAATGGCAGAAAGGAGCTTATAAGCATAAAGATCGATCCGGATGTCGTTGACAAAGACGATGTAGAGATGCTGGAGGATCTTGTATTGGCTGCAGTAAATCAAGCTTTAAGAAGTGCTGAAAAGATGATTGCAGAAGAGATGGGAAAAATAACAGGAGGTTTCAACATACCTGGCTTGTTCTGAGGTGAGTTAATTAATGAACGTATATTCGAGGTCATTGTCAAGGCTTATTGATGAATTATCAAGACTTCCCGGCATTGGACGCAAGACAGCTCAGAGGCTGGCGTTTTACATCTTAGATATGCCTTTAGACGATGTTGTTAACTTGTCTAATGCTATTTTAGAGGCAAAGAACAATTTAAGATACTGTAAAAAGTGCTATAACTTTACTGACAGTGAGCTTTGCAGTATATGCAGTGACGAGACGAGGGATACACATACCATATGTGTAGTTTCCGATCCTAAAGACGTAGTAGCGATGGAAAAGACGAGGGAATATCGAGGATTGTACCATGTACTTCACGGTGCAATATCGCCTATGGATGGAATAGGGCCAGAGGATATAAAAATTAAAGAATTGCTGGAGAGGATAAAAGATACCGAGATTAATGAGATAATATTAGCTACAAATCCAGATATAGAAGGCGAGGCAACTGCCATGTACATTGCAAAGCTGATAAAACCTTTTGGAATAAAGGTAACAAGAATTGCACACGGTGTACCAGTAGGCGGTGACCTCGAATACACAGATTCTGTAACACTGTCCAGAGCTTTAGAAGGCAGAAGGGAAATGTAAATTAAAGTTTACTGAAAATTAATTTGACATAAAATTTGTTTGGATTATAATATAATTAAGACTGGTGAAGGAGCTCACCATTAAATGCGATGATGCTAATGGCTCCTATTGGGTATACTACCTGATAGGAGTATATTTATTACTTAAAATGAAAATGGAAGGGTGATTTTCATGGAATACATCTATATAGGAGTAGGCGGCTTTTTTGGGGCAATATTAAGATATTTAATTTCTACTTATTATCAAAGTATATTGCATACTGTATTTCCTATTGAGACATTTTTTATAAATATTTTTGGGTCATTTTTGCTGAGCTATATTTCAAATTTAACCCTGGAAGAATTTAATATAAATTTCAATATAAGACTTGCTATTACGACAGGATTTATAGGTGCCTTCACTACATTTTCTACGTTCACTAAAGAGACTATGGATCTAATGAGAAATGGGAGAGTCGCAGTTGCAGTAACGTATGTCCTTCTGTCAATACTTATAGGATTTATTATGTCTTTTATGGGATTTGAATTAGGAGATAAGACAGCAAAAATAATTAAAGGGCGTGAAGAAAATTGATGCTAAATATGCTGTTAGTAGGCTTTGGAGGAATTTTGGGAGCAATATTAAGGTATGAAATATCCAGACACATAAAAGAGAGTAGGGAATTTGTAGTGCCATTAGAAACATTTATTATAAACGTAACAGGTGCCTTATTATTAAGTTTTTTATCAAGCCCTAAGCTTGTCCATCTATTTAATAAAGATGTAAAATTGTTTATCATGACGGGTTTTATAGGTGCTTTTACTACGTATTCCACATTTTCTCATGAGACAATAGATCTTTTTCGAAAAAAACATTATATACATGCATTTTTGTATTCATCTGTTACTGTCGTCGTTGGACTTATTGGCGCTTTTTTAGGATACTATATTGGAAGTTTGTTTTAAATAATGTACTATAGAAGTATAGAAGGAGGGAGGTATGAGATTTTGATATTAGACTATTTTAGATTGCTTTCAGCGTTATCGCTATCATTAGATGTGATGGAAAAAAGAAATTTTGGACATGCGAGAAAAGTTGCCTATGTTGGCATAAGACTGGCACGAAATATTGGCGTTAAAAACGACGAAGAATATAAGATCTTTTATTCTGCCTTTTTACACGATATAGGAAAAAGCGATATAGTTGAGGACATTAACCATGACAGCACGTGGAAGCATTCGCTAAAGGGAAGTGAATTCGTAAAAGAAATGCCGAAAGGGGATGAGTTTTCTGAAATCATCAAGTATCATCATGAAAATTGGGATGGAAGCGGATATTTCCATCTTAGTGGAAACTCCATTCCTTTAGAAGCACAGATAATATATTTAGCAGATCAATTTGACATAAGGTACAGCATTATATCCAAGAAACTCAATGAGTACGATACAAGGGAAAACATAAAGAAATGGCTTGATTTAGAATCCGGAAAGGCGTTTAATCCACTATTGGTAAGTGTGTTTAAAGATCTAATGAAACAAGAAAAGTTTTGGCTGGATTATGAAAATTATAATCAGTTTGATGTCTTAAAACCGTACATAAAAAATGAAATTATGGTGCTCGGAATAGATGCTCTTGAGAATATCGCTGAAGTTTTTTCAAAAATAATTGATAACAAAAGCCATTTTACGTACAACCATTCAAAAGGCATTTCTGAAATTGCTCATAAAGCAGCTACAATTTCTGGATACGATCAAATTACAGTTCAAAAGGTGAAGATAGCAGGTCTTTTGCATGATTTGGGCAAGTTGGCCATACCAAATGAAATATTGGACAAGCCAGGAAAGCTTACCGAAAAAGAATTTATGACGATAAAGTCTCATACATACTTTACTAAAATAATACTACGTGAGATAGGAGGAATTGATGATATAGCTGAATGGGCTGCAAATCATCATGAGAAATTGGATGGCTCAGGGTATCCAGAAGGACTTACTGGAGAAGACCTTGATGAAATTTCAAGGCTTATGGCTGTTTGCGATATATACCAAGCACTGACAGAAGATAGACCTTATAGAAAAGGTGTGTCACATATTGAAGCAATCGATGTGATCTATAAATTGGTCAAGCAAAATAAGGTAGATGGGAAATCGCTGGAGATAATAAGAGAAATACAAAAAGTGAACAAATAAGTATACTCATCCATATAACTGTCAATAATATGGATGAGGAGGTATTATATGGGCACGCTATATAAAATTTTTAGGGAGATATCAGCTACAAAAGAAGAAACAAATGATGAAAATGATGCTTTGATAGATGAAGTAAAAAACACCATGAGACAGTTAAAAGATGCGGAAATGTATTTTCAAAGTGTTACAGATCCTGACTTAATTGATCAAGCTATTTACAACATAGAGTCATTGAGAAAGAAGTATACTTATTTACTTAAAAAAGCTAAAGAAAACGGTGTGAATTTTGATAATTTCAATTCGCTTATATCATAATTTGTCCCCCTCTTAATATAATAATCATAGGATGTATTAAGGGGGAATTTTTATGAATTTAAGCATTGAATACAATATAATAATAGCATATGTAGTGGGACTTTTTTTATTATACATACTTGGGTGGTTATTGGTTGTACCGAGAAAATTTCTTATAAGGCTTATTTTAAATGGAGTAGTAGGAGCATTAGTCTTATTTTTTATAAATATGGCTGGAAAGACATTTGGAATATATGTCGGCATAAATCCTATAACAGCTTTAGTTGTAGGCTTTTTAGGCATACCTGGAGTGATTTTGCTTATTGTGTTGCAGTATATCGTGTAATATAAATTTCCAAATAATTATAAGTGTAAATAATCTCCTTAATAGAAATAATAAAAAAGGTAATATTTTATTAAGGAGGTTACAAAGATGACTGTAAAAAGCGATATCGAAAAGGCTGTTGCTGCAGCACAGTCTGCACTTGGAACGTATGCACAGTTTGCCAGCGCGACAGATGATCCAGCAGCTAAGCAGATGTTTCAGCAGATGCAGCAAGATATGCAAAGGCACGTAAATATGCTAAACAATAGGTTGAATTATATAAATTCAAATAACAAATTGAATCAACAGCAGCAGGCTACACAGCAAGTGCAAAATATACTTTCAAATAAAAAATGAGTATTTGAGGCATCTATTGATGCCTTAAAAATTTTACATAAAATTAACATAAAACGAGAAAAAATAAAGCATTTATGAGATAATTAGATATAAAATGAATTATTGGCTGTAATTTGGGCAATAGGAGCATTGCAATATAAATAATAAATGTGGTATATTAATAAAGCACAGATTATTCGACTGTATATATTGATTCTAAAATTATTTACCACAAAATACCAAATAGAAAGCAGTTGACAGAGAGAAGATAATGTGGTAATATAGACGATGTCGCGATAAGCGGCGAGGGAAATGAACCTTGA
>NZ_JBPODR010000043.1:0-10280 GCF_051201035.1 Thermoanaerobacterium thermosulfurigenes | reverse complement strand
CTCTTAATTGAGTTTGTTTGCTATACCCTTTTTTACAACGTAAAAAATTTTAAATTTCTTTTTAAAACCTATTGACTTTTACTAGCTGGTCTATTATCCTTGTAAAAACAAGATTATTCTGCACTACTACACTTATTATATAGTATTATACTAATACCAAAGTCAAGTATTTTATATATAAAATTTTTATAGATTCAGATTCGACAAGCGAATTTCAAAAACGAGAAAGAAGCATTAATTGACTAGATTAAAAAGAACTATTTTTACGAAAAGTTATTGACGAATGGATCTTTGTATGTTATTATATATGAGTAAATGAGCATATAATAATGCAAAATTACACCGATATTGTTATGAGTTCTAATATATGCTTAATTAAATAATTACGCAAGGAGATGTTTTAAATGAGGAAAATAACAATTTATGAACCAGCAATGTGTTGCCCTACTGGCCTTTGTGGTGTTAGTGTTAATCCTGAATTGTTGAGAATATCAACTGTATTAAATAAATTGAAGAAAAAAGGCGTAGAAATAGAACGATATAATTTAACAAACTCTCCAATGAAGTTTATGACTAATAAAATTGTAAATAGAATGATTAACGAAAAAGGTGTCAACGAGTTGCCTTTCACGCTTGTAGATGAAGAAGTTGTAATAACAGGTAGATATCCAACAAATGAAGAACTCGCACATTTTCTTGATATTCCTGTCAGTTTTTTCGATGAATAAAAGAAAAAAATGCAAATAATTAATTTTGGAGGCAAAATTTCATGATTCAATATTTTAATCTGCAAAATATAAATTTGACTAAATATATGTTTTTTACAGGTAAAGGTGGTGTTGGAAAAACTTCAGTTGCATGTGCTACCGCCGTTGCTTTAGCTGATAGTGGGAAAAATGTTTTTTTAATCAGTACTGACCCAGCTTCCAATCTGCAGGATGTTTTTAATACTAAACTTGACAATAAAGGTGTTTCGATTCAAGAAGTACCAAATCTTGTTGTTGCTAATCTTGATCCAGTTCAAGCTGCAACAGAATATAGAGAAAGTGTAATAAGTCCATACAGAGGGATTCTTCCAGACGATGTTTTAAAAAATATGGAAGAACAACTTTCCGGTTCATGTACTATTGAAATTGCGGCATTTAATGAGTTTTCAAAATTTATAACTGATAAAGAGATTCAAACAAGATATGATTACATTATTTTTGATACTGCGCCTACAGGTCATACGATTAGGATGTTACAACTTCCTTCTGCGTGGAGTAATTTCATTAGCGAGAATACACATGGTACATCATGTTTAGGTCAACTTTCAGGGCTTGAAAGTCAAAAAGAGGTGTATAAGAAAGCTGTTAAAACCTTAACTGATGGAAAACTAACGATGCTTATTCTTGTTTCACGTCCTGAAACAGTACCTTTGGCAGAAGCAGAAAGAGCATCGAATGAGCTTGGGAATATAGGCGTAGAAAATCAAATATTGATTATTAATGGCGTTATGACATCTTATGATGACAAAATATCAGAAAGTTTATTTCTAAAACAGCAAAAAATACTTTCTAAAATGCCGGAAGGGTTAAAATCGATTGTTACCTATATGGTGCCTTTAAGAGGGTATAATATCATAGGCATAGATAATGTTAGGGCGATGCTAAATAAAGATAATTTGACTTTGAGTAAAGAAAAAATCGAAGTAGAGTCAATTCCTGGGCTTAAGGATGTCGTCGAGGATCTCTATACCAATAATAAGAAAGCAATATTTACAATGGGCAAAGGTGGTGTAGGGAAAACGACAATAGCAGCCGCAATTGCATTAGGATTATCGCAAAAAGGCAGAAAAGTTCATCTCACAACGACAGATCCTGCAGCACATTTGAAATATGTCATTTCTGAGACTGATGGCATCAGTATCAGCTATATTGACGAGCAAGCAGAGCTCAAAAAGTATCAGGAAGAAGTGCTTTCCAAAGCAAGAGAAACTATGTCTGAAGAGGATTTAGCTTATGTTGAGGAGGATCTAAGATCACCTTGTACTCAAGAGATAGCTGTATTTAGAGCGTTTGCTGAAATAGTTGATAAAGCTGAAAATGAGATTGTAGTCATTGATACGGCACCTACTGGCCATACACTTCTCTTACTTGAATCTGCTCAAAGCTACAATCACGAAATTGAACGTTCAAATGGAGAAGTTCCAGAATCAGCCAAAAAATTGTTGCCTAGACTTCACAATGCTGATGAAACTGAAGTCATAATTGTAACTTTGCCTGAGGCTACACCTGTATATGAAGCAATGCGATTAGAGGAAGATTTGAGACGTGCTGGCATAAACAATAAGTGGTGGATTATAAATTCATCACTATATAAAACTGGAACAAGTAATAAAATACTATTAGCAAAAGCAAGTAATGAAATTGAATGGATTAACAAAGTTGCTGCATATACTAATGGACATTTTGCGGTTATTGCCTGGAGCCCTGATGAAATAAAAGGTGAAAAATTGAAAGCTTTACTAGCTTAAAGAAAAAGCAAGAAAATTAATAGAAGATTATTAAAATAGAAGATTATTAAAAATAAATTGGAGGTAATAAGAATGATAATTACTGATGAAGCAAAAAAAATTCTTGAAGAGGCATTTGTCTCAAATGATTGTGACTGCTTAAAAGCAACATTGCAAAAATCTTGCTGTGGAACTTCTCTTGTGTTTTACTTAGGTAAACTGGAGGATGGCGATGAACCTGTTTCTATCAACGGCATCTCAGTTTTAATGGAAGATGATGTAAGAAAAAGAGCTGAATCTGTGACAATAACAGTTGAGAATGGAGAACTAGCGATTCATGATGATGCATCATCAGGCTGTTGTTAATCTTGGCGGATATTAGTCATCCATATATCACAGTGGTCTTTATAAAAAGGAAGGTCAATGTATGATAATAAGTGTCAGTAGAAGGACAGACATACCTGCATTTTACAGCGATTGGTTTTATAATAGGATCAAAGAAGGTTATGTTTTAGTCAGAAACCCATTTAATTATCATCAAGTAAGCAAGGTGTCTTTGTCTCTTGATGCAGTAGATTGTTTTGTGTTTTGGAGTAAAAATCCTGCAAATATGATCAATAATCTTAATATTATTGATAGCTATCCATACTATTTTCAGTTTACATTGAATCCTTATGACAACAAGATTGAGAAAAATGTCCCAAAGAAATCAGAAATAATTGATACATTTAGGAGATTGTCAGATAAAATAGGACTCAATAGGGTCATCTGGAGGTATGACCCTATCATTATAACCAAAGCTATTAGCGAGGAATATCACTATAAATATTTTGAAGTATTGGCATCGAAGCTTCAAGGTTATACATCAAAATGTATCATAAGCTTTGTGGATTTTTATCCTAAAGTAAAGAAAGGCCTTAAGAATATAGGCGCTTTTGACATTAGCGATGAAGATAAAATAAGGATAGGCAGGAGGCTTGGAGAAATTTCTAAGGCGTATTCCTTAAAAATTGAGACATGCGCAGAAGACATAGATTTATCTCAATTTGGAATAGAGCATGGCAGATGCATCGATCCCCATTTGATTGAGGAAATTTCCGGCCGCAAAATCAAAGAGACAAAAGACAAAAATCAAAGGAAAGCATGTGGTTGTGCATATAGCATTGACATCGGCGCTTATAATATGTGTATGCATGGGTGCATCTATTGCTATGCAAATTACAGTAAAAGTATAGTAAATGCCAATACCAAAAGCTATGATGTCAATGCACCACTATTGTGCAGCAAAATAGATGATAAAGACATTATAAAAGAAAAGTGCATTTGATCATATTTCACTCAAAAACAGAACCCCATTTCGAATTTCTGGATTTCTTATAAATATCTCCATCGTTTTTTTTGACTGTGACTTTCTTGATGCCATCATTTGTGCACAAATCTAATATTATGTGGCCTTTTCTTATCTGCGGATGTCTTATGATTCTGCTTTTTATCATATTGCAATGTTTTTTTGATACACATATGTACGAGAATTTTTCATCTTCGTATGAAAGTTGGCCGTTTTTGACTTTTCGGTGTATGCTTGTCCTCTGTACACGAGACGAAAAGTGGCACCAGTCATTATCATTTATTGGACATTCATTAGCGTGTGGACACGGGGCGATTATATAACCACCGCGGGATATCAAAATATCCCTTAATTTTTTAATTTGTGAAAAGCCCGATTTTGTTCCGGGTTCTATTATTATGAGCATATTGTTAGCAGCTTCCCACAGTTTTTTAAGTGCATCGTGCTGTGAGATTTCATTTAAATTAAGAAAAAAGACTTTTTGCATTGGAATCATAGTTATAATATTTTATTTGGTTAAATCCAACAAAAATTATTTATTGAATTGAAATAAATATTTGAAGGAGTTAGAGCTTGGGATGGAGAATAAAAAATAATTATGTAAGGATTTTAGCCTATATATTTTGTGAGAAGGTGAATAAATGCCTAATTATGATTTCCATAGTTGTTTTTCTCCACGTGAATTTGAGGAATTTGTCAGAGATGTTTTAGAAATTAGGGAAAAGGTTCAATTTGAAATTTCTGCTCAAGGCAGAGATGGAGGGATTGATCTTTGTCATTGTGAAGGAACTACTAAAATTATTGTTCAGGTAAAATGCTATAAAGAAAATTTTAATCAACTATACTCTGTTCTAAAAAATCAAGAAAAGCAAAAAGCAAAGATTCTAAATCCTACACGTTATATTCTTGTAACTTCTCAAACACTTAGCCTTGAAAATAAGGAAAAAATATTTGAGTTATTTGATGGGCTAATAAAGACGCGGGATGATATTATAGATAGGATAGCCTTAAACAAGCTACTTGAACAGGAGCAGTATAAAAATGTAGAACGATTCCATCATAAATTGTGGCTTAATAGTACTAATGTTTTAACTACGTTAATTGAAGAGATTGTTCACAGGGGGATATTGACAGAATCAAAGTTTGAGTTGGAGGAAATACAGGAAACGGTACGAGTGTATGTTCAAAATCAAAGTTTTGAACGAGCGCTGGATATTTTAGAGAAAAACAGGTATATAATAATTTCAGGAGAGCCTGGTATAGGAAAAACAACTTTAGCCCGATGTTTAGTTGCATATTTTTTGCAGCAAATGGGATATAAAGATTTTATTTATGCCAATACAGTAGGTTCAGCACTTAGCATGTACAAAGAAAATGAAAAGCAAATATTCTATTTTGATGATTTTTGGGGAGATGTTTTTAAAGATGAGAAACATCCCAACAATGAGGAAAAATATTTATTGAAGCTTATTCAAAGAATTTCTAAATCATGTAATAAAATTTTAATTTTGACATCACGAGAATATGTACTGCAGCAAGGATTGGCCGTGTATCATAATGAACAGCTTAAGACCACATTTAATATTGGGAAATGCTTTATCAAGATGGAAGATTACTCAGATTTGATCAAGGTGAAAATTCTGTTCAACCATCTATATTTTTCAAAAAAGCTTGAATGGGATTATGTGAAGGCCATTGCTGATGGGTATGAACAAATCATTTGCCACAAAAATTACAATCCCCGAATCATTGAAAATTTTCTTAACCAGGGTTCGATTCTAATGGAAGATAGCAATCCTAGCGAGTTTTACAATAGATTTCTAGATTATCTAAATGAACCCTTTGAATTTTGGAAAGCTATCTTTATGAAACAGACCTATGAAGCCCGGCTTACTGCACTCATCTTGCTCTTGTCTTCTCAACCAATTAGGCTTAGCGATTTAAAGGAATCTTTCTACTCTTGCATGGAGGTTTACAGGCAAAATTATATTCCGATTCAGGAACAAGAGTTTGAAGCTATTATATCCCAACTGGAGAAAACAATGATTAAGACTTATGAGAATAAAACAACGCCAGCGATTTTGGTAATGTTTCAGAATCCATCTATCAAGGATTTTTTATACCGGTATCTGGCAGAAAATCTTAACCAATATGGAAAAATACTTATTGAAGGATGTCCATTCATTAATCAGCTTCTTTTTATGTTTAAAACTACAAAATCAAAGCGTTATATCGATGACGGTTTGGAAGAAGATTCTTTTGATAAAGAAAAAATACTTTTGCCAAAAAACATTGAAATACTTCTAAGAAATAGAATTATTTCCGAGTTTGATACTTTGAGATATTCCTATGCAGAAAGAGATACCTATGAACATAAACCTTCGGTTTATGTTGAGCCTGAGAATTGTATTGTAAGAAAACTAAATGATGTTTTGTTTAGTTTTGGAATTAATGAGAATAATCAGATGGATGCGTTCATTATAGATAAAGTTAAATTTTTATGTACGATTCTTCATGAAGAGGATAACCCGTTTTCCTATGATGATATGGTTGAATTTCCCTATTTAATTAATGCGGTAATGCCATTAAAGATTGATTTTGGCGGTAGTTCATTAATAAGTGATTATTATCAGCGCTCTAGATTTGCTGAACACCTATTGCTAATTAATGAATTTCAAAAAGTTTTTCCTGAAGAATATGCTGATTTCAAGAAAACAAACTATAAAACTATTAAGAATAATATAAAATGTGTACTTCTTGACGATGTTGAATTTTTTGCTTCAGATGGAGAAGATGAACGTGTCGATTTCATTATTGATATGGTCTATCCTGAAGTATTGGAATGCTATAAGCTACGCAATAGTATAAAATTTTGGCAAGAACTGAGAATGATTGCAGGCTATTTTTACGATCCGGATGAGGACAATAAAAAGCAATTAAAGGAGGAAAAAATAAGAGCGGAACGAATAAAAAATGAGGAAGAAATAGAGAAGAAAACAAATGAACTTATAAAGGCAGAACGGGATGCACTCTTAGGATTATCGGAGGAATTGTCTGACGAAACAATTATCTGCTTTATAAAAATAAATATGCAAAATACAAGAGAAGCATCAGAACTGATTAATTTATTTAAGAACAAAAAACTATGGTATATTTGGCCGTTTTTTAGTAATTGGAACAGACTGTCACTTTTATTAGCTTTTTATGATGAAAGTAAAAACTTTCCACTTTATAGTGCTTCTTTTTATGAGCAATTGACAATTTTTCTTGTCAAAGAATACAGTAACACAACTTCAAGCGCTGATATCACTTCTTTGGTTGAAATGTTTTGCGAATTTGCTTATGACATGATGGTAAATGGTCAGAATATTTTTTCTGAACAGGATATCGGAAATCATCCGGCTTTTAAAAACAAAATAGAAACAAAGCAGATTGATTTACTCAAACTTTTATCTTTTCCTTTCTTGGTGCAGAGGGGAAAATGGTACGAATTTCGTACGCTTGTCTTTCAGGTTTATTTGTCATTGCAAAAATTTCTCCGCTACAATGAAAAGGATAGAATAGCTTCTTACGATAGTTTTTTGGATCTAGACGGTTGCTTTTCCAATTATGAACATGATATTTGGCTATTATGCTCAGAGATGGATCTTCGAACTTTCAATCAATATTATTTAATTCCGATTTTACAAGAATATTTATCTGCCATTGATACGAGCAATCGCTATACAGTATGTTCTTCCACTCTGAGATTTTTCGAGCTCATTTTATATTTTAAAATTCCACAGGATACTCTTCTTCCGGAAATTTCGGGAGCTTGTAGTAGTGGATTACAGATGTCGATGTTGAATTTTATAGATAAGGACTTGTTGAAATTGGAATTTTATATGAGTTATACGGATGATGGTGAAAGCAATAAAAATCACTCTGCTTTGCTTCGTTTAAGCCATTTTGTATTGCAGAAAGGTTCTGACACAAATCAGGAAGAATATGAGCTTGATCTAGCAAAACATAGCGAAGATAAGGAATTTCTGGAGATTTTGGAATCTTTAGGAGTATGTGATTTTCTATGGGACTTTTATCATGATGTATTGGCAACGGTAGAAAAGACGGTAGCTGCCAAATATGATATTCGCCTGGATCCTTATCCAGATAATCCGGAGACTCGCTGCTTTATCATTGAGAAATAATATATGAGAGGTATACGCTTCCAGCGTTCGAGCTATGTAGAGTGTTGCTGTATGTTGCAAAGGGGGTAGTAGCAAATAAAATGGAGGTTAGCATGAGGTATGAAGAAAGAATAATAGCATTTATTGATATTTTGGGTTTCAAAAATCTTGTGAATGATGAGTTTAAATGTGAGGATATAGGTGCAATATTAAAACTTCCTTATCTTTTACGACAAGATTATGTAGTAAAGATGTTAAAAATCAAAGGTGTTATGATGACTTCTATTTCCGACAGTCTGGTTTTATCCATCAGACTGAAAGAGAGTGGCGCCATGAACAAAATCACAAAGCTTCTTTCCGTGTTTACGCAAGTCATATTATCTCAGTACAATCTGTTACTTCGAGGTGGTATTGCAGTAGGTAAAATCTATCACGACAACGAGATAGTATATGGCCCTGGTTTAGTCAAAGCGTATGAGCTTGAAAATAAAATTGCTGTATATCCTAGAATTGTTATGGAGTTTTCAGATTTTGAAAGTGCTATTCGGTCTTGCAGTCCATTTTCCCAATCAACACTGCGAGAAGTATTTGTTCCGGATAACGATTCTTTTCTTATGCTGGATTGTTTTTATTACACAAATCAGCCAACATTAGAGCTTTGCCGCTGTAAACTAGAACAAATGAAAACTTCGGATTTAAGAGCACAGCAAAAGATTAATTGGATGATAGCCATGATAGATAGAAAGTTAAAAGAAAAAGCTATTTAATCTTGGATAATAAAGTATGAGTAGTTTATAGTCTTGTGGTATTGTGAATGAAAGCTATAAAGTAGCCCAAAATTTAAGCATTGTGTAAATTTCTTAAATAGCATTCTAATAATAAATGGAGGTGTTTGATATGGCGAAATGGAAGTTATACTGGGTTGAATCGGATGGTTATGAAGATTGTTTTGTTGTAGCTAAAAATAGCCGTAGTGCAAGATCCGTTGAGGCAAATATGAACGGATTTGATATTTCAGATGCTACAGCTATCCGTGTAATGGATATACCTGATATATTTGAAGAGAAAGCGGATAAGAAATTTAGAGATTGGTCAAAGATACATGCACCACAACAGGCTAATAATCCTGACTTGCATGAGTGGCCGTGGTATGCTGATAAATGGTTATTGGAAGAACTGGGAGCACAGTTTAGAGTTATAGATAATGAAGAGCAAATACTACTACGAGATATCGTTTATGCAAAGAAACCTACTGGCGAATGGTATACTTACAGCATTGGTGCAAGAGCTATTTATGAAAGGAATAAGGACTTGCCTCAGTATGACAATTATGACAATGAGCCAAGGATTGATATTAGTAAACAGTTATATACTGCCATGGGGTTAGCTTTGACACAATGCCATGAAATTGAATTTCTATTTTCAAATTCGTTTGTTTTTGCTGTATCAGAAAAGCAAAAGAAAAAGTATAAAACATTTAATGATTTTTTCAAAGGGTGGGAAAAGAAAACATTAGGAGGATTATTCTCTGCAATGCAAGAGGCTTTTGATATTGATCCTGAGGTAAAAATGGCATTAGATTTATTTCTTGATATGAGAAATACGTTGGTGCACGGAATAACAACAACTGAGAGATATGATATTAATACTGATTGGGGACAGAAGGAGCTACTGGCGTTTCTTGATTTATTCCTTTCTTTATGTGATCCAATTAAAGATATAGCAACATCATGTTTTGAAGTAAGTATTGAAATTGCTAATACATATTTGCTTAAAGAGAGCGATGAGAACATTCCAATAAAGAGTTCAAATGAATTATTAAGTTTATTTATTAATTGCTTTAAACTAAAAAGTATGAATTAGTAGTAGAATATTAGTTATTTTATCTTTATTATTTCTTTTTATTCTAAGACTAGCTAGATATTTTTAAGTATTATCATTTTTGTACATTTAAGGCATGTAGAAGTCTTTGTTGCCGGCAGTGTACGAAGCTTATGGGTGACACATCTATTACCGTTCGAATTGAAGATTTTGCTAAAAGGCGGTTTTGTGTTGCTTGATCAGTGCCTGTCTTATGAAAACCAGTCTAAGACTGCTTATTGCGTAAATATTACGCTATAAAAAGGATGGGGTAATTGCATCAAAAAAGAGATAAAGTAAACAATTTTTAAAAATAATTGATTAAGGTGTCAAAAGTATTTTTTCATCCATGGCAAACTAAAAATATGGTAAAATAGAAATATAAACAAAAAGAAATAGAAGGAGCGATACA
>NZ_JBPODR010000042.1:0-10542 GCF_051201035.1 Thermoanaerobacterium thermosulfurigenes | reverse complement strand
AAGTGTGCATAATTGTGTAAATTACTATTACTTTTTTCTGGCAAAGCATTAAGTTTTCAAGGAACAGAGTAATTATTTATGTGCGAAGTTTTAGTGAATAATAAAATTAAGGAGATGGTCACGATTCCATTAGTTGATAGTAAAGCATTGTTAATACATGCATTGAAAAATAAATATGCGGTAGGAGCTTTTAATGCGAATAATATGGAAGTTGCACAAGCTATTATAGAGGCGGCTGAATTAGAAAAATCACCTGTAATTGTTCAAATAAGCCAAGGCGCTATAAAATATGCTGGCATAAAGTGTATTAGTTCAATTGTTAAAACACTAGCAAAAGAATCAAGTGTTCCTGTGGTTTGCCATTTAGATCATGGTGTTGACTATTCGGTTGTCGTAAAAGCTTTAAAAGCAGGTTTTACATCTCTTATGTTTGATGGTTCATCTTTATCGTTTGAAGAAAATGTTAAAATAACAAAGGAATTGGCGAGAATGGCGCATGCTGCAGGCATACCGTTAGAAGCGGAAATTGGAAGAGTTCCTGATTCAGAAAAAGGTCCATTGACATTAGAAGAAATGAAGAAGTATTATACGACACCAGAAGAAGCAAAGGAATTTTTTGAAAAAACAAATGTAGATTCTCTTGCAGTGTCTGTTGGAAGCGCACATAGAATGAAAGTACAATCTGCTGAATTAGATATAGAAAGGATACAAGAGATAAGTAGCATAGTTAATGCGCCTTTAGTTTTACATGGTGCTTCAGGAGTAAAAGATGAACATGTTGTAAAGGCAATTAAGGCTGGCATTACAAAAGTTAATTTTGCTACAGAATTAAATAAAGCTTTTACAAATTCGCTAAAAGAATATTTTAGCCAACATCCAGAAATAGTTGATGTCAGAAAATATGGGGAGAGTGCGAGAAAAAATGTTGTAAATACAGTAAGAGAAAAGATACAGCTATTAAATTCTAATAATAGAGCAGATGATGTTTTGAAATATATTTCTGATAATAAATTCTTTGAAAAAGACAAAAATTTAAATGAAATTGTTGAATAATAGCTGTAAAATAAAAATATAAACATTTTAATGTCTGCCGTTCTAATACATTTTTAGGAGGGAAGAAAAAGATTGCAATACATATTGTCTTTAGATTTTGGAACTTCTTCATTAAAAGCTTCAATTTTAAATGAAAAATTAGAAACGATTAAATCAATTAAAGAGGAATATCAATTTGAAGTGCTAAATGATGATAAAATAGAACTTAATCCTGACGAATTATTTAAAGCTTTTGTAAAATGTACTCATAAGCTAAATGACTTTATGCCAAAAGTTGATATGCTAGTTTATGATACTTTTTCCCCATCAGTAATATTTATGGATGCTAGTGGTGATTATTTATATCCTGTAATAACACATTTAGATAGGAGAAGTTTGAATCAATCTAATGAGATATTAAAATATTTTGGTGAAGATAGGTATCAAGAAATTACAGGAGTACTGCCATTTGCTGGTGGTGTGTCATTGACAAGCATTTTATGGATTAAAGAAAACATACCTGAAGTTTTCTCTAAAGCTTATAAAATAGCGCATTTTAACACTTACTTTTACAGAAAACTTACAGGTTTTTGGGGTATTGATCACGTTAATGCGTCAATGACTGGAATTTATGAAACTGTTAAAGATTCTGGTTGGTCAGATGATATTTGTGAAACTTTCGGCATTAATAAGGGTAAATTACCAGATGTTATTTATGCTGGAAATGTATATGGACATCTTCGAAAAAATATATCTGAGTTGACGGGTTTAAAAGAAGGTATACCTGTAGCTTTTGGCACTAATGATGCTGCAATTTCACAAATTGGTGCGGGAAATTCAAACTCCGGTGATATTTTAAATATATCTGGAAGCAGTGAAATTTTATCAATAATTACAGATAGACCAATATTAGGTAAAAAATATTATATTAGAAAAGCAGTGTCTCCAGGAAAATGGCAAGTATTCTCTATAGTTACTGGCGGCTTTGCAATAGAATGGTTTAGAAAGGAATTTTTTAGAGAAATTGATAAAGATAAATTTTATGGTGATTATCTTGAAAAATTGATTAAGAAAAATTGCAAGAATATTGAAGTGGAATTTTCGCCATATCTTACAGGAGATAGACATAGTTTAATTAAAAAAAGAGGTAGTTTTTCTGGCTTAACATTAAGTACAACTCGGGATGACATGTTGTTAAGCATATTATATGGGATTCATAAACCAATATTAGAGGTATTTAATTTAGCTAGTAGTTTTTTAAAATTAAATAATACAATTAAAATAACAGGCGGATTAAGTAGTAATCCAAGTATAGTAGATTTAAAAAGAAACATATTTAAGAATTATAATTTTCAGGTAGTAAATGATTGTTCGATAATTGGCAACGCAAAGTTAGCTTTACAAAGTAATAAAAAATAAATACATGTGGTTTATCTGTGAAAAATAATTATGTAGAAAGGTATGAAAGCATATATGCATAATTCAAATATTAAAGAAAAATTATATGGGGTTTTTGCTCCATTAGTAACTCCTTTTATCAATCAGGAAATTGACTATGATGGATTGATATCCAATATTAAAAAATTGAATGGAAGTAGATTAAAGGGTTACATGGCTTTAGGCAGCAATGGGGAATTTAAAAGCTTAACTGATGATGAATCATTAAAAGTAATAGAATTAATAGCTAAAAACAAATCATTTGATAAAACATTAATTGTTGGTGTAGGGAGAGAATCTGCTTATGCAACAATTGAATTTATAAAAAAAGTTGCTGATTTAGATGTGGATTTTGTTAGTATACTTACTCCAAATTATTTTCCTAAGATGATGAATGATCAAGCGTTAGTAAAATATTATTGGGAAATTGCTGATAAGTCTAGAATACCAATAATGATTTATTGTATCCCGAAGTCAGCAAATGGTGTTGTTATATCGCCAGAAGCAATATCAATACTTGCAAAACATCCAAATATTGTTGGAATGAAAGACTCATCGCAACTAGATTTAGGAAATTATATTGATGCAGTTAAGAACATTTCAGATTTTTATGTGTTATCTGGTTCTATTACTAAATTTTTAGATGGATTAACGAAAGGAGCAATTGGTGGAGTTCTTTCAATGGCAAATTATTTTCCAAATTATTGCTGTAAGATTCAGGAGCTATATGACTGCAATATGAATGATAAAGCTGAAAAGTTAAGTGAATTACTTTGTGATTTAAATAGAAAAATATCTAGTTATGGAAGTGTTGTTTCGGTTAAAGCTACTATGAACATTTTGGGATATACGGGTGGTGAACCAAGATTGCCGTTATTGCCGATGGATGATAATGATATTTTAGGCTTAAGAAACTTATTAAATAACATTGAGAATAAGATTAAGGAGTTAATAATTAATTAATAGAGAGCATTACCCTTCAAAGCAATAATGCCAATGGCGCAAAAAACAGAGAATTTGAGTTATTACAGTATTATACAACATATACAAATAATCCTCTAAAGAAAAAACAATCTCTTAGTACTGTACTGTAAACTTATAAGAATTCTTTATGCAATAAATATAAAATATGTTGCTTATAATCCGAAAAAATTAATAAATGACATTAGAACTTCAGAAATTACAGGTAATACTGCTTAACATTAATAACGATTTTTATTCAAAAATATTACTTACAGATTCTTAGGAAATGATCTTTAACAATGTAATGCCTGGAGTTGTTGGTAGTATATATACAATTAGAGCGATGACGCTGTAATGGAGCATAATCGACAACTATCTCATGAATTATGTTGAACAAGAGAAGTTAGGAACGCTGTTACTATGAAATACAGGATGGTAACTACTTAAGACATGTGGATATTCATTACCAAACATAATTTACCGGTAATGAACTAGCTTATTAAAGTCACCTATGATTCCAATATTTCTCATTAATATAAATTCTATTAAAAAACTTTATTTTGTTAATTTTAAAATCCTAAGAATGAGCGAGCAAATTAAGAAAATTAAAGATTATAGAAGGAGTGAAAATAAGTGAATTCATATGAACCTAAAAGTAAGAGAGTCAGAAAAAATTGGATACAGATGGATGCATTGCATACAGGAATAGGGTGGACTCTTGAAGACTTGGAAAAGCCTCAAATATTGGTTGATGATGCATACGGCGAGAGCCATCCAGGTAGTAAACATCTTTCAAAGATATCTGAAGAGGCAAGTATTGGAATTTGGGAAAAAGGTGGTCGACCGGCCAGATTTACAGTAACTGATTTATGCGATGGATGGGCGCAGGGACATGATGGGATGAATTTTATTTTAGCATCAAGGGAATTTATTTGCAATATGATTGAATTACATGCTTCTGTTATACCTTGGGATGGAATGATACTTGTGGCCGGATGTGACAAGTCAGTTCCAGCTCATTTAATGGCAGCTAGTAGAATAAACATTCCAACCGTATTTATACCAGGTGGAAGTATGAGAATATCGCCCAATATGGGCACTAGTTTAACAAACGTAAGTGAGATAGGAAGAGGAGATATTACTTCGGAAAAAGAAATCAGAAATTATAGGTTAACAGGATGTCCTTCTTGTGGAGCATGCCAGTTTATGGGAACAGCTAGTACAATGCAATGCATGGCAGAGGCACTAGGTATGGCATTACCAGGGAGTGCCTTGTTACCTACATCATTAAGGGATATTTTAGATTGGTCAAGAAAAGCTGGTTATGCTGTAATGAACCTTGTTGATAAAAATATTATGCCTAAGGATATTTTAACTCCAGAAGCTTTTAGAAATGCGATTGTTATTCACGCTGCAATTGGTGGTTCAACGAATGCAATGATTCATTTACCTGCGATTGCGCATGAAATAGGATATGAATTAGATCCAGATTTATTTGATGAGTTAAATCATAAAATACCACATATTTGCAATATAACACCGAGTGGGAAATATCCAACTGAATTGCTTTGGTATGCAGGTGGAATTCCGATGGTTCAATTAGCATTAAAGGATTATTTGGATTTAGATGTAATGACTGTCACAGGGAAAACTTTAAAAGAGAATTTAGAGGAAATGGAAAACGAAGGATTCTTTGAACGTGTAATCGGATATTTAAATAATTATGGTTTGAAAAGAGAAGACATTATAAGACCAGTTAAAGAAACGAAATTATTTGGTTCTGTAGCTGTATTGAAGGGTAATATAGCTCCCGAAGGTGCAGTTATTAAATATTCAGCTGTAAATAAAAATATGTGGTATCATGTTGGACCTGCAAAAGTTTACAATTCAGAGGAAGAGTGCTATGAAGCTATTGTAAAGGGAAAAGTTGAACCTGGTATGGTGCTGTTCATAAGGTATGAAGGGCCACAAGGTTCGGGTATGCCAGAAATGTTAATGACTACTGAGGCAATTGCTGTGGATCCAAAATTAAATGATTCAGTTGTATTGATAACGGATGGTCGCTTTTCAGGTGGTACAAGAGGACCTTGTGTTGGTCATGTTTCACCGGAGGCAATAGTTGGTGGACCGATAGCTCTTATAGAGGATGGTGACTTAATTGAATTAGATATAGAAAATAGAAAATTGAATGTTATCGGAATTAATGGAGAAAGATGCACTAATGAAGAGATAGAAAAAATTTTCAATGAGCGAAAATTAAAATGGAAAGAACCTGAAAGGAAAAGAAAGGGAGTATTTAAACTATATACAGATCATGCAGTTTCAGCTATGAAGGGTGCATACATTAAATAAATTAAGATTTATAGTAAAAAAATAATAGTATAATGATACCGAAAAACTAGACAGACAAAACAGCAAAAATAGGTTAGAATATAATCATGAATAAGAGAAAAAATTTTACACCAGAACAAAAAGTGAAAATCGTATTAGAGGTCTTGTAGAAAGAAAAGTGCTGAATGAGATTGCTGCTGAATACGGAATTCATTCAAATCTATTAAGTCGCTGGAAAGCAGAGTTTATCAATAATGCAACAAGGATATTCAGTAAAGAAACTGATGCGATAGAATAGATTAAGAAGTCATATGAAAATGAAAAGGAAGAATTGTTGAAACAAATAGGGCAACTCTCTTATGAGAATGCCTGACTTAAAAAAATCTGGTCAACTCTAAATCCCACGAAGAACGAATGGAAATGATTGATAGAAATAATAAGAAGCTCAGCATCAGCAGAAAGACTAAGCCTTTGAGCATTAACCGCACAAATCTTTATTATAAGCCTGTTCCAATAAGTGATGAAGAATATATGATCAAGCACATCATCGATGAGGTCTATACAAAGCATCCGGAATTTGGATACCGTAGGATGACAATTATTCTGAAAAGGGATTATGGTATTATTACCAACCGCAAAAGGACTTGCCGTTATATGCAAGAAATGTGTATATACGGTTTTTGCTCATGTACTAATCTTAGTAAGCATCTACATGGTTAAATATCTTTATCCATATTTGTTAAGAGGCTTAAACATTGATCATCCTAATCAGGTATGGTCAATAGATGATATAACATATTGTCGGATAAAACGGGGCTTTATGTACTTAATAGCCATTATAGACTGGTATTCTACGTGCATCGTAGAATTTGCATTGTCCAACACACTTGAACATACTTTTGTCATCGATACAATTAAGAAGGCCATAAAACAACATGGGGCACCCGAAATTATGAATAGTTACCAAGGCTACAATTTTCTGTGATGACTATAGATTTTTTGAAAGAAAATAATATCAAAATGTCTATGGATATAAAGATAGAGCATTGGATAATCAACGAATAGAACGTTTTTAAGGAGCTGCAAAAGGGAGAAGTTATATCTAAAAGACTGTGAAACTGGGTATGAACTAAGAAAGATAACACAAGAATGTATAGAACATTACAACTTCAAGAGACCGTATCAGACGTTAGAATTTTGTACACACAGTTGAATATTATTATGGCAAGTCTAATATATTAATGCAAGTGGTTTAAAGCTGTTGAAGCACTATGCACATTTATTTCACGGTCATCCTTAAAATGAATCTCTCATGCCATGTCTTAAGACATTAGTTGTATACGACATTTATTTTTGTGTTTTTAATATTAAGGTAGGCATTTTATACCGCCTTGATTGCTAATTCCGTGGTCTTAGAAGTACCATATACATATTTAATAATCTTTTTACTAATCCATAACAAAAACAAGATATGTCTATCTGTCTTTAATTGTCATAGATATATGTAATATCGGTACACTATTTTTCGTTAATATTTGAGGATTTAAAGTCTCAATTGATAATTTTTTCCTTTTCCTCTACAGTCGGCTTAAAAAAGTGAGAACGAAACTTTTTTATCGCAATAGAGTAAATAGCCCAATAACCTGCTGCTTAAATTTTTCTGAATATCGAATACCGTTTTTGGACACTGTTTAACATTCATTTTTCCTTAAATTATTCTATCGTGTTAAACTTTTCGTGTCCACAATTATATACTAACACCAATATCAAAGTTCAATTAAATTTTAATTATATTAAAAATTAATCTTTTTGCCTGTTTACAAATCATATTATATAAGGAGAGATAATTAGTGGAAAATTTTATAGTATTTGCAGATGATTTTACGGGAGCTAATGATACTGGTGTTCAATTAAAAAAAAGAGGTGTAGATACCTATGTAACATTATATCCAGAATATGTAAATACAAATTCTTCTTTTGTAATTGATACCGAGACCAGAGATTTGAATTTTGATGAAGCATATAATAGGGTTAAAGAAGCATCTAAAATTTTAGAGAAATATGATTTTAAATATGTTTACAAAAAAGTTGATTCAACATTAAGAGGAAATATCAGTGCAGAGATTAAAGCCATTGAAGATGTGTACAAACCTGATATTATAATTTTTGCTCCAGCTTATCCAGATAACAATAGAACTACATTAAATGGTGTACAATTAATGAATGGTATTCCCATAACTAAAACAGAAATAGCAAATGATCCTAAAAAACCTGTGAAAGAAGATAATATAAAATTATTTTTAGAAAATGAGATAAAAGAAAAAGTAATACATTATTATCTAAATGATGTAAGAAATAAATACTTTAATTTTTCTCAAGGTCGGATTTTTAGTTTTGATATTTTAACAAACAATGATATGATAAATGTTGTAGATTCTGTATTACAGCTAAATAAAAAAGTGTTATGGGTTGGATCGGCGGGACTTGCCAGTGCACTTTTGAAAGTTTTATTTCCTTTGAAACCTGTTCTAAGTATTGTAGGCAGTATTAGCGAAGTATCAAGAAAGCAAATCAAATATTTAGCAGCAAATGGGAGCAAGATAATAAAAATTGACATAAGTTCTTTAATTTTAAACACCGATATAGAAGATTTAATAAATGAGTCTATTAATAGTATTAATGAAGGAAATGATACTGTACTAGTTACTGCATTATCTCAAAATGATTATATAAATGCTATCAAAGTTGGAGAAGCAAATAAGATGAAAAAAGAAGATGTAAGTAGATTTACGCAGTTAATAATAGGAAAGATATCTAAAGAGATTATGACTAAATTAAACATCTCTGGCGTTTTTTTAACAGGCGGTGATACAGCCATAAGTTTTATAAAAAGCTTAGGTTCCACGGGCTCAAAAATAATAGATGAGCTTTTGCCTGGCATACCTTTAATGGAATTGCGTGGCGGAGTATGTGATGGTTTAAAAGTTGTAACAAAAGCTGGAGCATTTGGAAATGATGATTCAATACTATATTGGATTCAAAAGTTAAAGGAGATGGCATGAATGAATTCATATATTGGTATTACTATGGGAGATCCAGCTGGAGTTGGACCTGAAGTTATCTTAAAAGCGCTCGACAGTAATAATGAGTTTAAGTCAAGATACATTGTTTTTGGTAGTACAAATTTGCTAAAATATTATAAAGAACTTTTAAAAATAAAAAAAGATATAATTGAAATTAACGATATCGAGGAATATAAAGATGGGTATATAAATGTTATAAATGTCTATGATTTAAATATTAATAATTTAAATATAGGAATGGTATCACCTCAATGTGGAGACGCTGCATTTAAATATGTTGAAAGAGCTATAAATTCAGCTTTAAACCACGAAATTGATGCTGTAGTTACGGCGCCTTTAAATAAAGAAGCTTTGCATTTAGGGGGACATAATTTTGATGGTCATACGGAGATTTTTGCAAAGTTAACAAAAACAAATAAATATGCAATGATGCTAATTGGAGGTCCTTTAAAAGTAATTCATGTATCAACTCATACCTCATTAAAAAATGCATGCGACAGGGTTAAGAAGGAGAGAGTTTTAGATGTTATACATCTAGCATATGATATTTTAAAAAAGATGAAGATTGATAATCCTAGGATTGCTATTGCTGGTCTTAATCCACATGCTGGAGAATCAGGGCTTTTTGGAATGGAAGAAATCAAAGAAATAATGCCGGCAATAGAGGAAGCAAAGAATTTAAATATTAATGTAGATGGACCTGTTCCTCCTGATACTGTATTTATTAAAGCAGCAAATGGACAGTATGATATAGTAGTTGTTATGTATCATGATCAAGGGCATATTCCTGTAAAGTTATTGGGATTTGATAAAGGCGTAAATATGACTGTGGGTTTGCCAATTATTAGAACATCTGTTGATCATGGAACCGCCTTTGATATTGCTGGAAAGGGAATTGCAAATGAAGAAAGCATGTTAGAAGCTATGAAAACCGCTGAGTTATTTTTATAAGTTCCTTGTATAATTAAATGCGACAAATAAATTAAAAGTAGACAATGATAGTGAAAATTATGTATGAAATGATTAAAAGAAAGCTTACACAGGTTTCTCAATTTTATGTCAACTACGACTTTTATTACTTAATGGTGTTAGTATATAAGTGTGGACACGAAAAGTTTAACACTTTTAGCAGCTTTAAATAGTTTATTATACTTAGCTTTAGCGTAGTTTAAGCCTCTTCTTGATGATAATGAGATAAGCTTAATAATTTCATCAGATTGAGCATTTATAACATCTTCTGGCGTTGGGAATCTCTTTAACACAGCAACAGCCGTAACACCAGTAATGTCAGAAAAAACCTTGCTGATACCTGGAAAAACAATATGCAACTGAGCTTTAAGCTTATTCACATAAGAACTACGATTATCGACAAGGCTATAGTACTCTCTGCATAAACATCTAAGATTTAAAATTAACTCAGCGGGCATAACAGAAACTTTGGTGTCAGGCGAATAACCAATGGCAGCGATATGTTTTGCATCAAGTCTATCTTTTTCACTTTTCTTATGCCAATATTTTTGTTAGAATCTATAGATGAGAAAAATTGATAACAAATATTACCATCAAATAGATGCACTACACCTATGCTAACTGTAGTTCTGCTAAAATTTCATCAATAGGTACTTTATTATTAGCTCGCTCATACAGCCATTGAACACGCTGCTTTTGTACTTCTTTGCGTACTATTTTTATTCCT
>NZ_JBPODR010000041.1:0-11357 GCF_051201035.1 Thermoanaerobacterium thermosulfurigenes | reverse complement strand
TGGTAGGTTTATTAAGTGTTGCCTTTTTTAGAACTTTTGAGGCCTTTATTTTTCAAGGTTCCAAAAAATACTACTTGACATTTCACCGCTTGTCTTATTTGTATTTATTATTTGTAAATTTTGTAAATCCTAAACCCCGGGTATATTAGGATCTACTATATATTATCCATGTAGGATATCAATTTTTGATAACTTAAATATCCTACGTGAATATACAAATTTGAAAATTTGATTTAGATAAATGCTTCTAATTATTATTTGCTTAAATTTTTACTAATAGTTTTATATGTTTATTAGCTTTGAAGATAAATTCGTAGGTAACTTATTCCATCCTTTTGATATACGTTCAAGTATAGCATCAAGCGATTTTACTCCACTCGTTGCATCAATTGATTCAACACTGTATGCACCAACAGCTGTAGCAATAGTAACAGCATCTTCAGGTTCATTTCCATTTAATAATCCCGCAAGAAAGCCTGCTATAGTTGCATCACCAGCCCCAGTAGTCCCTAAAACTTCGGTCGAAAAACACGGAGTATATATACTTTTATTAGCCCATTTATCTATATTAATTAAATTCTTTAAGTTTGAATCATTTAATAATTTTTTATTTGTAGTTGCTAAATATAAACCGTATTCCCCAAGCTTCAAAACAACAATATTAACTCCCATATCTAATAATTTATTTGAAACATATTTAAGATAATCAAAACTTATTACATCACTCATACCAAAATTATTTAATCTATTATAAGTCGTTTTATCAAGCATAAAAACAATTTCCTCAAAACTTGGCAAAAACACATCTACAAACGGCAAAACATTCTTTAGCCAACACTCCCAATCTATCAAACCAGATTCGGAAGTAACATCTGGAAATGACATATCTAGCGACGTTATAATACCCATAGCCCTTATTTTTTCTAATATTTTTTTTAAAACATTTCCGCTATTTAAATAAATATTTTTCATTAAAGGCGGATAACCAAAATGAAATATTTTACTATTTTTAATTTCATCAAATGGCACATCATCATAAGAAAACGAATCGTTTGTACCATGAAAATGTATAAACATTCTGTCCTTTTTCGGTGGGCTTAATACTATTGTATATGAAGTCGATTCATCTTTCACAACTTTTAAATACTTTGTAATTCTTTTATCGATTTTATTTAATAAATTTATAATTATCTCACCAAAATAATCTTCGCCTATTTTCCCTATTAATTTTGTGCCTATTCCTAATTTTATTAGATCTATTCCCGTATTAAAAACACCACCAATCGATAACAAAATATTACCCGCATCAATCATAGAACCAGGTGTAAATTTTTCTATGCAATTATTTTTTAGTGTAGGTATAATATCTAATCCTATATGCCCCACTACAGTAATCTCTTCATCTATCATTGTTGCATCCCCCTAAATCGTTATCATTAATCTAAGTGAAAATAACATAGACAATAAAATTAAAATCATAATATATTTATATTGATACATTTATCAATTGACATATATAATATATATTATTATCCACATTACATTAGTAACTAATTAAAAGCTCAATAAAAATATTATTCCTGATTTTTAAATAATATAAATACTTTTAAGTTTTTAGTTATTAGTACAATAAAATACATTTTACTATTTATACGTATATTATTCTACAAAAAATTCAAAAATCCTTCTTTTTTAAATTATTATCATGTTCATTTTATATACACGTTGTTTTAGGTTCTCTAACATCTGAAACCACCTCTTTTATGTTTTTAAGCCTCTTCATCACATCATTTGCTCCTCTTCCAAAGTAATCATGAAGCAGTTTGTACTCCTGAAATAGTTTCTCATAAATTTCAACATTTTCAGGAATAGGCTTGAACGTTTCATCTTTTAACTTTGGTATTACTTTAGCTGCTTCAAATATGCTGTCAAAACCTCCATTTTCCCTTCCTGCCGCAACTGCACCAAACATCGCTGCACCTAACGCAGGTGTCTGGTTGGACTTGGAAACTTTAATCTCTAAATTTGTCACATCAGCGTATATCTGCATAAGCATCGGATTTTTTTCAGGAAGTCCACCACAGGCGTAAAGCTCATCTATCTTTATGCCATACTCATTAAATGTGTCTATTATCATACGTGTACCGTATGCTGTTGACTCAATCAAAGCTCTGTATATCTCTTCAGGTTTTGTCCTAAGAGTCAATCCTAAAATCAAACCAGTAAGATCCGCATCAACCAAAACAGATCTATTTCCATTAAGCCAATCCAGTGCCAGAAGTCCACTTTCTCCTGGTTTTAACTTTGAAGCTTTTTCTGTCAAAAGCTGATGCACAGATACGCCTCTTTCTTGAGCTTCTTTTTTGTAATCATCTGGAACGCAATTATCTACAAACCATGCAAATATATCCCCTACCGCCGATTGCCCGGCTTCATATCCGTAAAATCCTGGTACTATGCCGTCTTCCACTACTCCGCACATACCCGGTACTTCGACTTCTTTGTCACCTAAGACTACATGGCATATAGATGTACCCATTATCATGACCATTTTCCCCGGAGATGTTACACCTACTGCCGGCAACGAAACATGTGCATCGACATTGCCTACAGCAACAGCAATGCCGGGTTTCAAACCAATCATCTCGGCCATTTCTTCAGTTAATTCACCTGCTTTTGTACCTAAAGGATATATATCTCTTGATAGCTTTTCATCTACTACATTTTCAAGCCTTTCATCTAATGACTTAAAAAATTCCTTTGAAGGATACCCCTTTCTCTTATGCCAAATAGCTTTATAACCTGCAGTACAGCTATTTCTTCTCTCATTGCCAGTAAGCTTCAATATCACCCAATCAGTCGCTTCTATGAATTTATCTGCCTCTTCATAGATATCTGGAGCCTCATTTAAAATCTGCCATATCTTCGGTATCAGCCATTCGGAGGAAATCTTTCCACCATACCTTGCTAAGAAATCCTCGCCTCTTTCGGATGCGATTTTATTTAGCATATTTGCTTCAGGCTGTGCTGCATGATGCTTCCACAGTTTGACATACGCATGTGGATTTGATTTATATTCTGGTAAATCGCACAACGGCGTACCATCTTTTTTTATGGGAAGCATCGTACATGCCGTAAAGTCTATACCAATGCCCACTACATCATCTTTATTTATTCCAGATTGGTTTATCACATCTGGAATTATCTTTTTTAGAACTTCAATATAATCATCAGGATGCTCTAATGCCCAATCCTGCGGCAATACTGTCCCATCTGGAAGCTTCTCATCCATCACACCGTGTGGATAGTTCATAGTCGAAGAAGCTACTTCCTCTGCTGTCTCAAGATTTAAAAGCAACGCCCTTGCGGATTCTGTACCATAATCAATACCTATTGAAAATTTTGCCATAATGTAACACTCCTCAAACAATATAATACAAGTAATATTCAAACTTCAAATATTCAAAATATAATTAATAACTAATATTATGCCATTCCATAACTTCCAAATAATAAAATCCGATTTTTTACTCTTTCTTTTATTACTTTATAAGAGGCATCAAGTATTTCCGGATATCCAACTATATTATCGTTATCATTTAATAATACCCTTATTGCATGTTTTGCAAACAATGATAATTCAGTAAAATAATTTATTTTACAAATTCCATTTTTAATACAATTTTTAAAGTCATCATCCGTAAGTCCTGAACCTCCATGTAAAACTAAAGGAATATCCACAACATTATTAATCTTTTTCAATAAATTTATATCTAAACTGGGCTTGCTTTTATATATTCCATGGGCAGAACCAAATGCAATTGCCATAAAGTCTATTCCGGTTTCTTTAGCGAATTTCGAAGCATCTTCAGGTGTTGTAAATAATTTCGATGTTTGGAGCATATCGTACTCTATTCCCTCACCAACATGCCCTATTTCACCTTCAACAGAATAACCCAACGAATGAGCAATATCTGCTACTTGTTTTGTCATCTTAACATTTTGTTCGTATGGTAACGAAGAACCATCATACATAAACGAAGTAAAACCAAACTTTATTGCTTTTATAAAATTATTAAAATCTTTACAGTGATCAAGGTGAAGTACCACAGGAATTTCAACTCTTTTTGCTATAGTAGCAACTTCTTTTGCTATTAATTCAAAATCAGAATGCTTAAAATGTATTTCTGCAAGCTCTAGAATTATCGGTGATTGTAGCTCAACAGCTGCATCTACTGAAGCTCTTATCATAACGTCATTTACTACATTAAACGCACCAACAGCATATTTTTTCTTTTTTGCATCAATAAGAATATTTTTACCACTTACTAACATTTAATCATCCCTTTGCAATAATTTATTCTCCAATTTCGGGTATGCGCTTTATTCTTTTATCTGTAAATATATCCGATAAATCATCACTATGAGACGAAAATTCTGATATTATTGCTCCTTCTTCATCTGCTTGAAACCAATGTAATGTATCGGGTTCAATTGTATACTGTTCCCCTGGTTTTAATATAATTTCATGAAATACTGTAAAACAGTCCTTATATTTATCAGGAATTTTACAATGTAAATTATTCGATTTAACACCTTCAACATATAAATAGACCTTTCCATACCTACAGCGAAACGTTTCTTGTTTGCCTAATTTACTATTAATACTCGGATGTTTATGTTCAGGACAAATTTGATTAGGAAATAATACCATTTCTTTTGCGCAATATCTATCATCATTTATATACACCACTAACTGAAGACCAATATTGTTAATATCATTTAATCCGAAGTCAGCCACTTCAATTTCTCTTTTTTCTTTTTCAGTAAGAACAATATTCGCTTTTTTAAAATAATCATAAGTTCTTTTACATATTTCCATATACTTACTTTTACTTATCATCCTAATACCTCCATATCATTAAAAATTAATTGAAAATTGTTACAACTAAAATAATCCTAACTTTTTAAAACATACTTAAAATTTTATATTTTGTGTTCTACTTCTACCCCTACAATCGCCATCTTAGGCATTGTCATGACTATCCTATTTTCAACAATTTTAATTTCGTCAAATTCTTTTGGTACAACTTTATTAGGATTGTCAAAAGTATTATGTGCATTCATTTCATCAGCAGTTAAAATTATACCTGTTGCTTTACTTACTTTTTCTCCTCTAAATTCACATTCCACTGTTACCGATTTTTCAGGATTTAGATTGCACAGAGAAATATGAATTTTCCCGCTATCATCAGAAGAAACAGTTGCTGTTACTTGAGGTATGCTTTCTTTCAAATCTATATTATATTCAGGCGTATCGATATTAAAATCTAATAATTCTGCATCTTGATGAACTTTATACATGTCAAATACATGATATGTTGGTGTAAGTACCATTTTGGGTCCATCTGTAAGAATTACTGCTTGTAAAACATTTATAGTCTGTGCTATATTAGCCATCTTTACTCTATCGCAATGTTTATTAAATATGTTAAAGTGAATGCCTGCAACCAAAGCATCTCTCATTGTATTTTGTTGATACAAGAACCCCGGATTTGTGCCTGGTTCTACATCATACCATGTACCCCATTCATCTACAACTAATGCAACTCTTTTTTCAGAATCATATTTATCTATAATAGTGGAATGTTTTGTTATTAATTCATCCATGTACAAAGCTTTCTTCATAGTCATAAACCATTCTTCTTCATCAAAATCTGTAGCTGAGCCTTTTCTTTCCCATGTGCCTGGTACTGTATAGTAATGCAAACTTATGCCATCCATGTGCTTTCCAGCTTCTCTCATCAACACTTCTGTCCAATTATAATCGTTTGTATTAGGTCCACAAGCAATTTTAAATATCCTATTGCTACCAAAATTCCTGACATATGTTGAATATCTTCTATATACATCAGCATAATATTCTGGGCGCATATTACCGCCGCAGCCCCAACTTTCATTTCCAACACCAAAGTATTTAAGCTTCCACGGTTCTTTTCTTCCATTTGAGGCTCTCAAATTTGCCATTGGCGATTCTCCATCAAATGTCATGTACTCTATCCATTCTCTCATCTCTTGAACTGTGCCACTTCCAACATTGCCGCAAATATATGGCTCTGCATTCAATAGACCACATAGTTCAAAGAATTCATGCGTACCAAAGTGATTGTTTTCGATTACACCACCCCAATGCACATTAATCATCTTGGGCCTTGATTCATAAGGTCCTATACCATCTTTCCAATGATATTCATCTGCAAAACATCCACCTGGCCATCTCAACACAGGTACTTTGATCTTCTTTAATGCTTCAACGACGTCTTTTCTAATCCCATCTATATTGGGTATTTCTGAGTCACTTCCAACCCAAAAACCACCATAAATACATCTTCCTAAATGTTCTGCAAAATGACCGTAGATGTTTTTGCTGATTTTACCCTTTTTACTATCTGCATTGATAACGATTTTTGCTAACATACATATACTCCTTTTACAAAAGGTTTTCTTCATCGTCTACAAGCATTATTAGTTATATATACATTTGATATCTTTATTTTTATTTATACGTACATCTTATATTAATATATATTCTACATGTTTTTTAAAATTCCTCCTTGTCTTTTAAAATTTTTTTAAAAAATTTTTATGCTAACATCTTTCCTTAGATTATCAATCATTTTAAGGCAATTCCTCTTACGTGCTTATAAATTATATATGATTTCATTATTGTACGTACATCTTATTATAATATATTCGACGTCATTTCTAAAATTCCTTCTTTGATTTAAAAAATTTTTTATGACTACTTCAAACTCTCTCTTAATAAGCTGTAATCACACATAAAAAAACACCCTCACATTTGTGAAGGCTGTATAATATGCAAACTATTATAATATTTCATTCGCTAAATCCATTGTATTTCGCTAATTCTTTATACCAATATCCACTTTTTTTGATGGTTCTATTTTGTGTGGTTATATCGACTGATACGAGTCCATAGCGGTTTTTGTAGGCGTTTAGGAATGACCAGTTGTCCATGAAAGACCACAGGTGATAGCCTTTTACATTGCATCCTTCTTCAATCGCCTTATGAAGCCATTTTAAATGACCTTTGATGAAATCTATTCTGTAATCATCTTGGATTACACCGTCTTTTATGAAACGCTCTTCTCCTTCTACACCCATGCCGTTTTCTGAAATATACGATTCAATGTTTCCATAATTGTCCCTTACATTTATCAGGATATCGTATATTCCTTTTTCGTATATCTCCCATCCTCTGTACGGATTCATCCTTCTTCCCGGCATTACATACTCGTCAAAAAACCAGTCGGGTGTAAATACACCATAAGGATTTGGCATGTTTTCTTTTGCTTTTACTCTTCTTGGTTGATAGTAATTTACTCCAAGGTAGTCAACTGTATTATTTTTTATAAGTTCAAGATCTTCCTCAGTATACACTGGCAAGTGATTGTAGCTTTTTAAAAGCTCTACAAGTTTATCTGGATATTCTCCTTTTACACATGGATCTAAAAAGCTTCTATTAAAGAGAAGATCAGCTATTTCTGCCGCTTTTAAATCTGCAGGATGGTTGCTCCGAGGATATGATGGAGTAAGATTCAGTACAATACCTATTTTACCATCTTTAATCTCTAACTTTTTAAACTCGCTTATTGCCATTGCACTTGCCAGCACAGTATTGAAACACACCTGTATAGCTTTCTTAAAATCCACAATGTCTGGATAATGAAAATTATAAAGGTATCCTCCTTCTGCTGGAACTATCGGTTCATTGAAAGTAATCCATCTTTTCACTCTATCTCCAAAAAGCTCAAAGCATGTCTTGGCATAATTCTTGTAATTCTCCAAAACTTGACGGCTTTCAAATCCTCCAATGTGCTGCATCTCTATCGGCATATCAAAGTGGAACAAAGTAGCTATGGGCATAATGTCATTTTCTAAAAGTTCGTTTATTACATTATTGTAGAAATCTACTGCCTTTTTGTTTACTTCACCTACTCCACCAGGAATCAATCTTGACCACGATATAGAGAATCTAAATGAATTGTGTCCTATTTCTTTCATCAATTTTATGTCTTCTTTATATCTGTGGTAAAAATCAGACGTCACTTCGGGTCCTACACCGTTAAAAAAGCGATTCGGCACTTGCTTGTACCAGTAATCCCATACATTCATTCCTTTTCCGTCTTCACTCGCAGCACCTTCTATCTGTGTTGCAGATGTGGCAGAACCCCACCAAAAACCTTCTGGAAATTTATACTCTTTTGCCATTTTTCTTTCCTCCTCTTGCTTTGTTAGTCACATAGTTTGTAATAAGTTTTTCCCCACCTAATGATATTAGAAAATAACCTATGGAAAATACTATCACTAAGGGGCCAAAGAATTCTTCCAATACAATACATATTGCCAGTGCATGCGTCGCATAAACTATCAAATCGTAATAGTTCAATTCTTTTTGTTTCTTTATAAGTGCCACAACATAAAAGACAAGTGATAGCACAAGCGACGACGCTATCAAACCAATGTATAGAAATATTAGTGAAGATGCAATATTTTTTATTGATAGTTTTAAATAGCTATTTAAAAATACTGAAAAATTGCCTGTAAATAGTGATATTATAAGTTTTATAAGCGTTAAATAGATAACACCAAAAATCGTCAAGATAAGGTCAAATCTGAGAAGTTTTATTATAGATTCGCCTTTTAATCTTTTGTAATTTTGAGGCATAAAAAGGCTTATTTTTAGTTCTTCCAAAACACCCATAAATTTTATCTCCTTACACCTTTTAAAATGTTTAAAGCAATTAGACGATTACGACTGTAACCGCCTAATTGCAATTATATCAGCCTTTTTGGCTTTCAACAGCCATTGCTTGCTCTTGTTCAAGGTACTGTCTATCTACGACTCTTAAGAATGGCAAGTATATGAAGAATGAAATCACTAATTCGATTATTTGCCATATAGCACCGCTAAAACCTGACACCAAAAGTCCTCCAATGATAGGTGGTGTCGTCCATGGTATTACAACACCTGTTGGGTGCCCAACAAGACCTATTGACATGACGATGTAAGTCAAAGTAGCTAAGATCATCGGCGTCAATATGAATGGTATTACCATTATTGGGTTTAAAACAATTGGAAGTCCGAATATTACAGGTTCATTGATATTGAATAAACCAGGAACTATAGCAAGTTTTCCAACTGTTTTTACCTGTCTTGATTTTGAGAAGAAAAGCATAGCAAGTACAAGTCCTAATGTGCTTCCTGAGCCACCTACCAGCATGTACATATCGTGGAACTGCTGTGTTATGATGTGTGGAACTGGATGACCAGCTTGGAATGCCTGTAAGTTCTCTGCTGCAAGTGCCAACCATATTGGTCCCATGACAGATCCGACTACGTTTGCGCCATGTATACCAAACGACCAGAAAAGTCCTTCGAAGAAGTTAGCAATCAGCGTAGCAGGCAGTGTATCGCCAAGTCTTGTCAAAGGTATCTGCAACACTGTGTAAATAAATTGATGTATTGTACCGTAAGATGTCATAGCAAACAGCATTCTTATAACATCGATGATGATAGCAACTATAGCCGCAGGAATCAACGCAGAGAAAGCCTTTTCAACTGCAGGTGGAACACCTTTTGGCATCTTAATTACCCAGCCTCTTTTTATAACAAATCTTACGATTTCAACTGACAGTATTGCCGTTAAAATGCCTACAAACAGACCTTTTGAGCCCATCCAGTCAACTGGTATGCCGCCGCTTACTTGAATTGCTTTTTTAGCTCCTTCAGGTGTATAATTAACTATAAACGGTGTAAATATCAAAAATGCAACGAGTGCAGTTGCAGCCGTGTTTAAACCATCAATCTTGTAATGCCCTGCGAGGCTGTATGCAATGCCAAATACTACAAATATACTCATTATTGACATTGTAGCCTCAAAGGGCCTCATAAAGAATGTATTCCAGTTTGGTCCGAAAGCCTTTGCCATAAAATCAGAATATCCAGGTATCGGCAAAAACGCCAGCAACAAGAAAACAGCACCTATTGTAATGAGTGGAACAGCAAGCATAAAGCCATCACGAATTGATGTCAAGTACCTATTTTCAGAGATTTTGCCCGCTATAGGCATCAATTTTTCCTCAAGCGAATCTGTAAACTTACTCATTTTATAACACTCCTTATCTTAAATTTGGATTTTTGTTTTTAAAACTTATAAATGAGAACTATTTATTAGCCATGCTTAAAGCTTGGTCTAACACTTTTTCCCCATCCATCATGCCGTAGACGACTGGATTTATCACATCTACAGGCACACCTTTTTCACTGCATATTTTCTTTGCTTTTGGCAGGATGAATTTTACCTGCGGACCTAAAAGAACCACATCTGCTTCTTCAACGTATTTTTCCATCTGTGCCTCAGGATATGCATCGACAGCCACCTCTATGCCTCTTGCTTTTGCTGCTTCTTCAATTCTTCCAATCAACATGCTTGTGGATGAACCCGAAGAGCAAAATAGAATAATTTTAAGCATTAACGTTTTCCCTCCTTTCAAAAAGCTTTGTTTGTAAAAGCAATTTTGCATTTTATCTTCAAGGATTTCCCTACTAAATATCAAGACAAGAACTATTAAAACATCTTAAAAAGAGGGAAATCCCTTGAAAGCAAAAGTATTCAATCCAAAAACATCGGTATCACCTCTTTTAATCCTGCGGAAAATATCCTTCCTCTTCAGGAGATCCTATAGGCTGTCCTTGAGCCAACTTTACTGCAAACTTTGATATCTTTCTTAATGAATCGTTTAGTCCTATACCGCCTCTATTTGGAGTTTCTATGATGTATATCTTTTTTCTAAACAATTCTGTACCTGTGTTGTCTTTTGACATGGCCGCAAATGCAGGAATATTTAATTTCTCTATGACGGCTTCTGCCAAATATCCACAGCAATCACCGTATCTTTTGTAATTTAATGCAGGACCACATATGACAACATCTGGATTAAACGCCTTTATCATGCTTAATAATTTTTCAATAGCTTCATCCTTATTTTCAAGAAAATAGTTATCACCACATATTACGGTGCCAATTATGTCACCGCCGTTTCTCATCATGGTGTTTTTCAAAAGCATCCCCAATCCTATAGCACCAAACTGAGATTGAGGTTCCATATTCATTTTTTCATCTGTTCCGTATCCTGCTTGAACTTGATTTAAAAATTGTACCGCTTTAATCATTTTATCCTCCTAGTATAATATATTTGTAACAAAGTTACATGATTTATATCAAATCGGGAGTTAATACACCGAACAATAATTTAACATGACCTTTCTATGT
>NZ_JBPODR010000040.1:0-12166 GCF_051201035.1 Thermoanaerobacterium thermosulfurigenes | reverse complement strand
AAGTGTGCATAATTGTGTAAATTACTATTACTTTTTTCTGGCAAAGCATTAAGTTTTCAAGGAACAGAGTAATTATTTATGTGCGAAGTTTTAGTAAAATAATATGTAGTGGCTATATAAAATTTGAAATTCAGGTATGTCAATACCTGAATTTCAAATTTACAATATGGATGTAATCCAATGAAGGAGCGATATAGTAGTATGAGGAAAAAATTAGATGAAATATTTGAAAAAGTAGAAAGTATATCAAAAGATATAAGTGTTGAAGCAATAGAAGATGCTATATCAGATATTAAAGATAAATTTAGCAGTAATGTCTTTTATCTTGTAGTGTTAGGACAATTTAAAAGAGGAAAATCGACATTCACCAATTATATATTGGGAATTGATATGCTTCCTACAGGAGTCGTTCCCTTAACATCTGTTATAACAAAAGTTCAATATAGTATTGAAGTATGGGCAAAAGTACTGTACGAAGATGGTAGGATTGATAATATTGATGTAAAAGAATTGGATTTATACTGCACAGAGAAGAACAATCCTAAAAACATAAAAAAAGTCAAAGAGATACATATAGGATATCCTTTTGAGTTTGTAAGCAATGATGTAGTAATTATAGACACACCTGGTATTGGATCGGTATACAAGCATAATACAGATGTCGCATATGGTTATATAAATAAAGCTGATGCTGTGATTTTTTTACTTTCGGTGGATCCTCCTATAAGTGAATTGGAAAAAGAGTTTTTGTCTCAAATATCAGAGAATGTCAACAAGATATTTTTTGTTTTAAACAAAATTGACTATGTAAGTGAAATAGAATTAGATGAGATAATTAAATTTAATGAAAATATTATAAAAGAAATTACGAAGCATGATAATATTATTATATATCCAATTTCTGCTAAATTGGCGTTAGAAGGCAAAATTTCGAAAGATAATGAAGCAATTGAAAAGAGTAGAGCAAAAAAGCTTGAAGTTGACTTACAAAATTTTCTAATGACAGAAAAAGAAAAAGTATTGCTTGAAAGTTATGCTAAAAATATTGATCGGATCATTTCAATGTGCCAAACTTTTATTGAAAGCAGCATAAAATTAAAACAAATTCCTTTAGAACATTTAGAATCTAATATAAAAGCCTTTGAAAACTTTATTAGAAAAGTTGAGAAAAATAAAAATGAAATATATTTATTATTTCAAGGCGACATGAAAAATATTTTACAAAATTTTGATGAGAAAGCCGAGGAATATAAACAATATTTAAGCTTGAGAGTTTCAGAAAGAACAAAAGAACATTATAACAGCATTTTAAAATTAAGTAGAATTGATCAGAAACGAGAACTTGAGGAATATGTTGAAAAAACAATAGTAGAAGAATTTGAAATAATAAAAATGGAAATTGAAAGGGATATTGAGAAACAGTATAATGTGGCATTATCAAATTATTTTTCAAGGATTAATGAAGTCATTGATGAAATAAAATCTGTGGCAAATGAGTTGTTTGGTATAGATTTAGAATATTTTAAGTGCAGAGATGGAATTACATCAGAAAGTAAATTTACGTACAAAATAGGATATGATGTAGATGCATTGGAAATCGATCCGGTAATTTTTACTTATTTCTTGCCCAAAAAAATTGCTGGCAAGATTATATTAAATGGTATTGTAAGCAGGATTCATGTAGATATTGATAGAAATTTAGGCCGCATAAGATATGATTTGTTAAGAAGAATTGAAGAAAGTTTTAGTGAATTTGAAAAGGATATGAATTCAAAATTGCAATCTATGTTTGAAACGGTTAAAAAACTTCTTGCTAAAACAAAAACTGATTATGAACTTGACAAAGATAGCTTTCAAAAAGAAAAAGATTTGTATCTAAATATGTTGAAAAATATTTACGAATTGAAAAGCAAATTAAATGATATAATTGCCGAAATTAGGCAATCATCCTAAAAAGATATTGACTTCTACAATTAATTTGTTTAAACTATAGTTAGAAAATTATAGTTAAAAGTAAATAATTTTATTAGGTGATGAAGCTCACCTTAATTGCTAATTTTAGCTGATGGCTTCTATATAAGTATAGGAGTTATCAGCTTTTATTATTATAAATTTAAAATTATCTAAAGGAGGATACATATTATGCCACGAATTACTTCAGTAAAAGCAAGGGAAATTTTAGATTCAAGAGGGAATCCTACAGTAGAAGTTGACGTTATATTGGAAAATGGTATTATAGGAAGGGCAGCCGTTCCTTCTGGAGCTTCTACAGGTACAAAAGAAGCCGTAGAATTAAGGGAAAATGACAAAAAGAGATATCATGGCAAAGGTGTTAAAAATGTAGTTGACAATGTCAACAACATTATTGCAAAAGAGATTACTGATATGGATGTATTTGAACAAAGAAAAATAGATCATTTGCTTATTTCATTAGATGGCACAAAAAACAAGTCAAAGCTTGGTGCAAATGCAATTTTAGGTGTATCGTTGGCAGTGGCTAAGGCAGCATCGAATTATTTAAATATACCGCTTTTTAAGTATATTGGAGGCACAAATTCGTACGAACTGCCGATGCCAATGATGAATATATTAAATGGAGGAAAACATGCAGACAATACTGTTGATGTCCAGGAGTTTATGATTGTTCCTATTGGTGCAGATAGTTTTTCGACTGCATTGAGAATGTGCTCAGAAGTTTATCAAACTTTAAAAAATGTTTTAAAAAGCAGGGGCTTTAGCACATCTGTAGGTGATGAAGGTGGGTTTGCTCCGAATCTTTCGACAAATGAAGATGCATTGAAACTTTTAATCGAGGCAATAGAAAAAACAGATTACAGACCAGGAGAAGATGTAGCTATAGCGATTGACCCTGCTGCGTCTGAGTTTTATATTGATGGAAAATATGTATTTGAAGGTGAAAAAGTAAGTCGTACATCAAGTGAGTTGATTGATCTCTATTCAGAATGGATTAATAAATATCCTATTGTGTCCATTGAAGATGGACTTGCAGAGGATGATTGGGATGGATGGGCATTGCTTACGTCTCAGCTTGGTGGCAAGATTCAATTAGTAGGTGATGATATTTTTGTTACAAATCCAGAGATATTTAAAGAGGGTATAGAGAAAAATATTGCCAATTCTATTTTAATTAAGTTGAATCAAATAGGCACTTTATCAGAGACACTGGATACAATACAAATGGCTCAGAAAGCTAACTATACTACTGTTATTTCCCACCGCTCAGGTGAAACAGAAGATACAACAATGGCAGATGTAGCAGTAGCAGTAAATGCTGGACAGATAAAAAGCGGTGCTCCATGCAGGACTGAAAGAATAGCTAAGTACAATCAGCTTTTAAGGATTGAAGAGTTATTGGGAGATAGCGCTGTATTTAAAGGAAAAGATATATTTTATAATTTAAGGAAATAACTATAGAGTTTAGAAAGGATGGCTAACAGCATCATTAATTAATGACTGTTGTTAGCCATTTTGGTCTAATTTATTAATTAAAATAATTAGCGAGAAGAGCAATAAAAAAAGGACCACAGCAAAAAGGATTTGATATGATGAAAATTGATGATAAAGATAAAAAAGTGGCAATTAGTGTTATACTTCTACTTGGTATAGTTAGTGCATTTGGAGATATAACTTATGAAGGTGCAAGAAGTGTGTATGGTCCATATTTGAAGTTGTTAGGTGCAAATGCACTAATCGTTGGCATTGTTACGGGTATTGGTGAATTTTTGGCGTCTGCTATTAGAATACCAGTAGGATATGCTATAGATAAGACATCAAAACCATGGCTTTGGACGATATTAGGATATGGAATGCTTATTTCTGTACCTCTTTTAGCTATTACAGGTAAATGGCCAATAGCAGCGCTGTTAATAATATTGGAGCGAACCGGAAAAGCAATAAGAAGTCCAGGCAAAGATACTATTTTATCACATGTAAGTAAAAAAATAGGAACTGGATTAGGTTTTGGATTACATGAGTTGCTTGATCAAATTGGTGGTATTATAGGACCTTTGATTTTTACTTTTGTTATATCTTTTGCTGGTAGTTATAAGACGGGATTTATTTTGATGTGGATTCCAGCAATACTTACTGTTATATTTGTAATATACGCTCGAAGCAAAGTCACTAATCCTGCAGAATTGGAGAAAAATACAAAAAATGCATCTAAAAATGTAGATTTGTTGAATAAAAACTTTTCAAGGCAGTATTTATATTACATGCTTTTTATATTTTTTGCAATGCTCGGATTTGCTAATTATCCGATTATTTCATATCATTTTTTGAGTCATAAAGTGTTAAGCCAAGATGCTATTCCACTTTTGTACGCATTAGCAATGGCGGTAGATGGAGTAAGTGCAGTATTCATTGGAAAATTTTATGACAAGAAAGGTTTTTTGTCGTTAGCAGTGCTTCCAATATCGACCTTTTTGATGACTTTCATGGTCTTTTCAAATATGCCAGTTTTGGCTATCGTTTCAATGCTTATATGGGGATTTATTACAAGTATGCAAGAAACTACGATGAGGTCTGTAATTACCGATATTACGTATATTTCTGAGCGAGGCAAGGCGTTTGGTGTATTCAGTGCTGTTACAGGATTTTCTATGTTTTTAGGAAGTACTATTTTCGGATACTTATATGCTCATTCTATCAATTTTATATTTCTATATTCAATAATAGCCGAAATGATTGCGCTTTTTTGGTATGTGTTATTTGTTAGATCAAGCAGATAAATTTATGGTATAATATAGTTAAAAGAATATTATGGTGATGAAGCTCACCTTAATTGCTTTGATGGCTAATGGCTTCTACATTTAGTAGGAGCTATTTTTGTTTTACTTTAAGGATAGAGCATGATAATAAAAAATAGTTGATATATGAAAGGATGATCGTGATGAAGAAAGTATCATTTGAAATAAGTGACGAACAAATGGAAGAAATAAAAGAATTAAAAGAGGATTTGGAAAAGGACGGTTTCAGCAGTGAAGACTGTTACAGAGCTATTTTTGAGATGGGTATTAAAGCGTATTGGATGGAACGAAAAAATCCTGATGATAAAGATATAAGAAAACAGCTTATAATGTTGGCATCAAAGTATTCCGCTATGAGATTTAAATATTTCCAGCTAGTAAGAGATAATCAAACACTGGATATTAAATTAAAAGGGTATGAGGCAGAAAACAATTATTTAAAAGGACTTTCTGGCATAAGGACTGATGAAGAATGAGGTATATATGTCCTAACTGCTTTAAAATAGCTGATATTGGCGATGAAAAATGTCAAAAATGTGGGTATGATTTTAAAAATATTACAAATGATGATTATAGCAAAAAACTTATTACGGCGTTAAATCATCCTGATTATAATGTACAGTATATGGCAGCAAAGATTATTGGAGAACTAAAAATTAAAGAAGCTAAAAATACTTTAATAGAGTATCTCAAGAAGGACAGAAAGGAAAGAGATCCCTACATTGAACAAGCTGTTGTAGCAGCATTAGGGGAAATAGGCGATAAAGATGTATATAATTATATTAAAGAAAATATAGATAATTTTTCAGTTTTATCAAAGAACATCGCCTTAATTGCTTTAGAAAAAATTAAATCAAGATTTAATTAGGAGGATAATAAAATGGATAATAAAGAAAGACAAAATAAGAGTACAGTCAATAATATTAAGACATTAGGATGGGTGGCTTTTTTTGGTGGTTTAAGCCAGGATATGATACAACCTATTTTGCCAACGTTTTACACTCAGATATTAGGTTTAAGTAAAGAAACCGTAGGGTTAATTGAGGGAAGCGTAACAACGATTGTCAGTATTATGAGGATTGTTTCTGGCATAATATCTGACAAACTTGGAAAGAGAAAATCAATCGTCTTTATAGGATATTTATTTTCTGCAATAGGAAGAATTTTTCTATCATTGACTAATGGTGCAGCAATGACGTTTGGATTGCGTTTTACTGATGGCATTGGTAAAGGTTTAAAGGATGCTCCAAGAGATGCACTTGTTGCAAAGTCATCTGAAATGAAAAACATGGGCTATTCATTCGGATTTCAAAGAATGCTTGATACGTTAGGCTCATTTATTGGACCACTTATCACAACAGCGTTAATGGTTTTGCTTGCTAAATACATAGATGAGACGAAATACAGGATAATATTTTTAGTTGCAGGGCTTATTGGCTTTATTACAATATTGCTTATTGGATTATTCGTAGTCGAAAGAAAAGGAGATAATGTCAGTACACCGTTTAAATTTGATTTCACTATATTCAAAGGAAAATTTTTGTTGTTTTTCATAGTTATGCTAATATTTACACTTGGAAATAGCAGTGATGCATTTTTGATATTAAGAGCTCGTAACGTAGGCGTAAGTTCAGCCATGATACCTATTATCATTGCCATGTTTAACCTTTTTTATGCTTTACTGTCTGTGCCCAGCGGAATACTGTCTGACAAGATTGGAAGGGTTAATGTAATCAAAATTGGATGGTTAATTTATGCAGTTACTTATCTTGGATTTGCATTAGCCAGGGTGCCTTGGCATATATGGATTTTATATGCAATTTACGGTATTTATTATTCTACGACTGAAGGTGTAGCAAAGTCTCTTGTTGCGCATCTTGTAGATGAAAATAATAGAGGAACAGCTTTTGGATTGTACAATGCTTCTATTGGTATCCTTGCACTGCCTGCCAGTTTTATTGCTGGGTATCTGTGGGATAAAGTTGCACCTTCCGCTCCATTTTATTTTGGCGCTGGATGCTCAATATTAGCTGTAATTTTTATAACTATATTTAGAATAGAAAAGTAAATAAACTATAAATCAAAGTATGGTTTACACATGAACCATACTTTATTATTTTTGTTTTACAGTGAAAATGATATAATATATTAAGAATACATCGGCAATTATTTAGATTAAATTAAAGAGATGTGATGAGTATGGATAAGAAAACTGTTACCGATATACTTAATGAAATAGGGCTTTTATTAGAATTAAAAGGTGAAAATCCTTTTAAGTCGAGAGCGTATTATAATGCTGCCCGTACAATAGAAGTTCTTGACGACGATATTGAGAAATTAATAAAAGAAGATAGATTAAAAGATGTGAAGGGTATAGGTGATGCGCTTAATAAAAAGCTTACAGAGCTTATTACTACAGGCAGACTTGAATACTATGAAAATCTTAAAGCATCGATACCTGAAGGCTTAATTGAGATGTTGAAAATACCAGGTCTTGGACCTAAAAAGATAAAAACATTGTATGACAAATTGGATATAAAGACGGTTGGTGAATTGGAATATGCCTGTATTGAAAATAGACTTGTTGAATTACCTGGATTTGGTGAAAAAACACAGAAAAAAATCCTTGAAGGTATACAATTTATAAAACAGTTTAGTGGTAAGCATCTATTTATGGATGCATATTTAGAGGCCACATCATTAAAACAATATCTTGTTGATAGTGGATTGACAATAAGATGCGAGATTGCGGGAAGTTTAAGGCGAAGAAAAGAAACGGTGAAAGACATAGATATTCTTGCTACGTGTGACAATCCTGAGAAGCTAATGGACGTATTTACAAAATATGAAGGTATAAGGGATATTGTTGCCAAGGGAGAAACCAAGACTAGCGTAATATTGAAATCTGGCATAAATGTAGACTTAAGGGTTGTTAAAGATGAGGAATTTCCATATGCATTGCACCATTTTACCGGTAGCAAAGAGCACAATACAGCTATGAGGCATAGGGCAAAGCAAATGGGAATAAAAATGAATGAATATGGACTATTTAAAGATGATTTGCTTGTTAAATGCTATGATGAAGACGACATATTTAAAAGTTTAGCTCTTCAATATATTCCACCGGAACTTCGAGAGAATATGGGTGAAATTGAAGCAGCAGAAAAAGGATTACTTCCCATATTAATAGATGAAAAAGACATCAAAGGGGTTTTTCATGTACATACGATATACAGCGATGGTGCAAATACAATTTCTGAAATGGTGAATGCTGCACGAGATTGCGGTTATAAAATTATTGGTATTACAGATCACAGTAAATCTGCATTTTATGCAAATGGACTTAAAGAAGAAGATGTTTTAAGGCAATTGGATGAAATTGATGAATTGAATAACAAGTATAGTGATATAAAAATATTAAAAGGCATAGAATCTGATATATTAAAAGATGGTTCACTTGATTATGACGAAGATATATTGAGAAGACTTGACTTTGTCATCGCATCTGTTCATTCTAACTTTAAAATGACTAAAGACGACATGACAGAGAGAATAATAAAAGCTATAAAAAATAAATACACAAAAATCATTGGACATCTAACAGGGAGACTTCTCCTTGCAAGAGACGGTTATGACATTGACGTGTATAAAATTATAGATAGTGTTGCTGAATACGGGAAAATAATTGAAATAAATGGAAGTCCATACAGGCTTGATTTGGATTGGAGATATATAAAATATGCAAAAGAAAAAGGTGTAAAATTTGCAATTTGCCCAGATGCACATAGGATAGAAGGACTTGATGATATGAAATATGGCATCGGCATTGCACGTAAAGGTTGGCTTGAAGCGAAAGATGTGATAAATACGTATGAATATGACGAATTAAAGAAGGTTTTAAAATAAAATTCCAAGAAAACCTATTGACATTAATGATTTAAAGTGTTAATATAGTTTAAAATACAAATTGAATATGAAACCTCTTATCAAGAGTGGTGGAGGGACTGGCCCGATGAAACCCGGCAACCGGCATATATAATGCGTCTGGTGCCAAATCCTGCAGGGAAACCTGAGAGATGAGAGGAGCGGCGCAAACTTAGCCCTCTTCTACATCGAAGAGGGCTTTTAATATACCAAAATGAAAAGAGGTGCATTATAAGAATCAATTTAATTTGTTTATTTAAATTAAAATTATATAGAGGAGAGATTTAGATGAGTGAAGAAAGAAAATTAAAATTTGACACATTGCAGGTGCATGCGGGGCAAGAACCAGATCCAACTACAGGTGCAGTGGCAGTGCCAATTTATCAAACATCGTCATATATATTTAAAGATACTGAACATGCCGCTTCTTTATTTAGCCTTAAAGAACCAGGTAATATTTATACAAGAATTATGAATCCCACCAATGATGTATTTGAAAAGAGAATAGCAGCCTTAGAAGGTGGTGTTGGTGCTGTTGCGACAGCTTCTGGCTCTGCTGCTATAACATACTCGATTTTAAATATAGCAAGTGCAGGTGATGAAATAGTATCTGCCAGCACATTATACGGAGGAACATACAATCTTTTCGCTTTAACGTTGCCTAAACTTGGCATTAAAACGACATTTGTAGATCCAGATGATCCAGAAAATTTCAGAAAAGCAATAACAGACAAAACAAAGGCATTGTATATAGAGACGATAGGAAATCCCGGGATAAATATACCTGATTTTGAGGTTATAGCAAAAATAGCCCATGAGAATAAAATACCGCTAATTGTAGACAACACATTTGCAACGCCATATCTCTTCCGTCCGTTTGAATACGGGGCAGATATAGTAGTACATTCAGCGACAAAATTTATAGGAGGCCACGGAACATCAATAGGCGGAGTAATAGTAGATTCAGGAAAATTTGATTGGGCAGGAAGCGGAAGATTCCCTGAATTTGTAGAGCCAGATCCCAGCTATCATGGAATCAAATATGTTGAATCATTTGGACCTGCCGCATATATCACAAAACTGAGAGTACAGCTTTTAAGAGATACTGGTGCATCTTTAAGTCCATTCAATGCATTTTTATTTTTACAAGGATTAGAGACTTTGTCATTAAGAGTCCAAAGACATGTGGAAAATGCACAAAAAGTAGCAGAATTCTTAGCAAGCAATCCCAATGTGACGTGGGTAAACTATCCTGGACTTAAAGAAAACAAATACCATGAGCTTGCAAAGAAATACCTGCCGAAGGGTGCAGGAGCGATATTGACATTTGGAATAAAAGGTGGAATAAATGCTGGAATCAAATTCATAAACAGCCTTGAATTATTCTCATTGCTGGCCAATGTTGGTGACGCAAAGTCTTTGGTAATTCATCCAGCAAGCACGACACATTCGCAATTAAGCGAAGAAGAATTATCATTAGCAGGTGTAACCCCTGACCAAATAAGACTTTCAATAGGCATAGAAGACATCGACGACATATTGTATGACCTTGATCAAGCACTTAAAAAAGCAGCAGAATAAATATTATAGAGCTCTCTTCAGAATAGAAGAGAGCTTTTGATATTGCAGTACGGTGAAATATATTGTATAATCTAATTGAGAATGAATTTCAGAATCAAAGAATTGTAAAAATTGAATTTGCTTTTCTTATGGTTTACTGAGGTTAAGAAAAATTTATGCAGAAGGGGTGCTTAAATGCCTTTGAACGAAAACGAACATACACTATCTCATGAATTTGAAGGATCAAAAAAGAATAAATCTACTATTCTATTACTACTTGCAACAATAGGCCCAGGGCTTACTGTTATGTTAGCAGATACTGATGCAGGATCTATTATAACATCGGCACAGTCGGGTGCTAGATGGGGTTATAGCTTGTTGTGGCTGCAATTTTTGCTTATTCCAATTTTATATTTTGTGCAGGAGCTTACAACACGTATTGGAATAACGACTGGTAAAGGGCATGGCGAATTGATCAAGGAAAAGTTTGGTGCAGGTTGGGCATGGTTTTCAGTTTTAACACTTGTGGTTTCTGCTATAGGTGCTTTAGTCACAGAATTTTCTGGTATTGCCAGTGTTGGCTTATTGTTTGGCATACCAAAGTGGATAAGCATATCACTTGCATCAATCTCCTTAATATTAATAACAGGCTTTGGACGTTATACTATTGTTGAACGCATAGCTATATTTATCGGATTATTTGAACTAAGCTTTATACCAGCGGTTATACTAGCACATCCCGATACTTCGTCAATAATAAATGGGATTATCGGACAGAAGCCTTTCTACGATGAATCTTATAGGCTTCTTATAGCAGCCAATGTTGGAGCCGTAATAATGCCTTGGATGATATTTTACCAACAAGGCGCTGTGATAGACAAAAAATTAACAGAAAAATCGATAAGGTTTAGCCGCATTGATACTGCTGTCGGTTCAGTTGTAACTCAGATAATCATGGCGGTTGTACTTGTATTAACGGCTGCCACTATTGGACGGATAAATCCAAATGTTTCACTTACGAATATTCAGCAGATTGCTGATTCACTTATACCATTTGTAGGTCAGGTTGGTGGCAAAATCTTATTTTCAGCAGGTATTATCGGTGCTTCTTTGATAGCAGCTGTTGTTGTTTCATTGGCAACTTCATGGTCGTTAGGTGAAGTTATGGATTTTAAGCGAAGCCTTAATTCATCATGGAAAGAAGCTCCGATATTTTATGGATTATATGCTGCAGGTATTATTGTTTCCGCCATTATCGTCTTATCAGGAGTACCCCTTGTAACATTGACAATTTCAGTTGAAATAATGAATTCATTGCTTTTGCCAATTGTCCTCGGATTTTTGATAGCACTGGGATGGAAGGCATTACCTGAAAAATATAAATTAAAAAATTGGGAAAAAATCGTACTTGCGATAATATATTTACTTGTATGTTCTTTGGGAATTCTCACGTTGTTTCAGATATGATTTCAGATACGAATTAAACTACGTAAAAAAAGGAGCCAAAGGCTCCTAAATTACTTTTGCTGTTCGTTGATTTCGTCTTTAGCGCATTTGTGCATGCATTTAACATATTTTGCGCATCTTTTTCATCTATATTTCCACCCATCATATTTTGCACATCTTTCGCTGTAAGTCCTTTCATGTAGTTGTACATGGCACTATAGTTGAAATTTGAACCCATCATGTTAAACCCATAGCCGTTATTAATTGTATCGGCCTTTGCTCTTAATGCAGGTATTTGCGTAAATGCTATAGCACCTATTATTAGCGTGCCTGCGAATATAGCTATAACTTTCTTTCTCATTTAAAATTCCCCCTAGTATAATATATTTGTAACAAAGTTACATGATTTATATCAAATCGGGAGTTAATACACCGAACAATAATTTAACATGACCTTTCTATGTTCG
>NZ_JBPODR010000039.1:0-12290 GCF_051201035.1 Thermoanaerobacterium thermosulfurigenes | reverse complement strand
GTCGCTGCCGGATAATATATTCCTCAGTAGCTCAATGGTGGAGCAACCGGCTGTTAACCGGTAGGTTGTAGGTTCGAGCCCTACCTGAGGAGCCATTTTTGTATTTAAAAAAGAATATTTTGCGGATGTGGCTCAGTGGTAGAGCATCGGCTTCCCAAGCCGAGGATCGCGGGTTCGAATCCCGTCATCCGCTCCAATGATATCAAGATTCCAGTCAACGGGGTCTTTTTTATTTTATCTTATTTGTTCATTCTTTTCTATTAAGTATTTTTCCGAAAAATATTATTGAAGAGAGCGATTAATTTTGTTTTCATAATATACTTGGCGAACGCAGTCAGTACGTTAAAAGCCGTCATAACGCATAGACAACTTTAGCCGATCTAACGTAATGAGCCAGCAGTATATAGAAAAAACAATTTGTGAACGGTGATAATTTTTTTTCAAATGTGCCTTTTTAACAAGACCTGCAAAAACTTTAATTTCATGTCTTAAAAAACGCGGGACAAAATATAATGTTATTAGAAATGTGTATTTAGGGGGATTTTATTATGGATGTTTACGATGTTTCACTGATACCTTTGATAATAGGTTTGGTAGAGGTAGTAAAACAAATTGGCTTACCTAAAAAATATTCAGCATTGATTTCGTTAATATTTGGAATAGCTTTAGGAATACTTTACATAGCTCCCGGTGATATTTTAAAAGGCATTCTGTTGGGTACTGCTATGGGGCTTGGGGCATCTGGCCTTTATAGCACCACAAAAAATACAGTAGAGGCCATAAAAAAATAACTACAAAAGGTGTATGGGTGTTTCATACACCTTTTTTCTATTGATTTTTGCTTTGCTTTTGTATAACCTATCTATAAGCGGCTTAATTTATTTATTAAAGGAGATGTTTTTATGTTTAGTGGTAAAGTTGTCGTTGTTACAGGTGGGTCTGGAGGCATTGGTTCATCTATATGTAAAGAAGTATCGAAATTAGGCGGATGTGTGGCAATTCATTACAATACAGATTACGATAGTGCATGTAGTTTAAAGAATCATATAAAAAGTAACTTAGGATATGCAGATGTATTTAAAGCAGACATCAGAAATAGAGAAGAAGTAGAAACGATGATGAAAGAAGTAGTTGAGAGATTTGGGCGCATAGATTACTTGGTCAATAATGCTGGTGTTTCACAAATTAAGCCTTTTATGGATGTATCAGTAGAAGATTGGAGATACATGATGGATGTGAATTTAAATGGCATGTTTAATTGTACACAAAGCGCTTTAAAGTATATGCTAAAAAGTAAAAAAGGTGCTATTGTGAATGTTTCATCAATGTGGGGAATATACGGTGCATCTTGTGAAGTGCCATATTCTGCTTCAAAGGGTGCTATTATAGCTTTTACAAAAGCATTAGCAAAAGAATTAGGACCATCAAATATAAGAGTTAATTGTGTTGCACCTGGTGTAATCGAAACAGACATGAATAAAAGCTTGTCAGATGATACACTTAAATATCTGTCGACAAGAACTTCTCTTGAAAGACTTGGGATGCCAGATGAAGTCGCTAAGGCAGTGGTTTTTTTGCTATCTGATCAATCTTCCTTTATAACAGGTCAAGTATTGACTGTAGATGGAGGCTTTGTGTAAAGTTGGCTTCTAACGTTTACATACCTTTTTAACCCTCTTGACTTATGGAATTAAAAGGATTATAATTTTAATTGTTAGCAGCCGTTTATATAGAGTGCTAATACAACTGATGTATCTTCACATTTAACTCACATTGTACTTTGATTGCAACACGATTATAAATTCTAATTGTTAAACAAAAACTAAATATTGACGAAGGGGGAATTCGAATGAAAGCATTATTGCTGGCAGGAGGATTAGGTACAAGGCTAAGACCTCTGACGAATTTTCTTCCTAAACCTATGGTACCTATAATGGGTAGACCATTATTAGAATCTACCATTTTAAGACTTAAAAATCAAGGCGTAGACGAGTTTGTAATAAGCACATGCTATAAATCTAATCATATTGAGAATTATTTTAAAAATGGTGAAAAATTAGGGGTAAAAGTTTCATTCATCAAAGAAGACATACCATTGGGTACAGGTGGGGCTATAAAAAATGCTGAAGAATTTTTCAATGATACTTTCTTAATACTAAATTCAGATATTATATGTGATATTGATATTAGAAGTCTTGTGGAGTATCACAAGTCAAAAAAAGCATTAGCTACTATTGCAATGACTAAAGTAGAGGATCCATCGCAATACGGTGTAATAGAGTATGACGATAATGATTACATTACAGCGTTTAAAGAAAAACCAAAACCATACGAGACTAATTCAAAATGGATAAATGCGGGAATATACGTATTTGAACCGCAGCTATTAAATGAAATCCCTAAAGATGAAGTGGTTTCAATAGAAAGGGATACATATCCAAAACTTTTATCGAAAGGTTATAAAATGGCTGCGTATAGGTATGACGGATATTGGATAGACATAGGAACAATTGAGAAGTACAAAAGAGTCCACTTTGACATATTGAAAAAATATTGCAAATATGTTGATGTAAGCCATCACGATATTAAACATAGAAAAAACATAATCGATAATTCAGTAAAAATTGTTGAGCCTGTTTTTATAGGAAGTAACGTCAAAATAGACGCTAAAGCAGAGATAGGTCCGTATGCGATTATAGGTGATAATACGCATATAGGTTCTAACAGCATTATAAGGCACAGCGTTTTATGGGACAATGTCAAAGTTAAAGGAAATGTAAATTTGATAAATGCTGTTGTGGCTTCAAATAGCGTGGTAGATGACATGAGGAAAATTGAAGATGAAGTTTATGCAAATGGTATTAACGATTATGCTGTAAGTTGATGGAGGTGTTATGAATGGTAAAGAATAAAGAAATAAACATTGCATTTTTGAGTACATTTCCACCGAGAGAATGTGGAATAGCTACATTTACACAGGATTTGGTAAATGAGCTTAAAGATATCAAAATTATAAATGAACCAAAAGTGATTGCGATAGACGATAAAGAATATGATTATGGTGATGATGTTATTTATAGGCTTAAGCAGCACGACCGAAATAGCTATTTAGAACTTGCGAATAAATTAAATGATTCGTTAATTGATTTGTTAGTGATCGAGCATGAATATGGAATTTACGGCGGTGAGTGGGGCGAATATATTTTAGACCTTGTAGACAATTTAAAAGTGCCTTATGTCGTAACTCTTCATACGATATTGTCTAATCCACTTGATAAACAAAAGCACATTTTAAAAAAATTATGCACAAAGAGCAAAAGAGTTGTCACGATGGCTAAAAATACAATTCCGCTTCTTACCAATGTATATGGTGTTGATGAAAGTAAAATTGTAGTATTGCCTCACGGTGTTCCGAATTTACCAACGTTGTCCGGCGATAGTTTGAGAAAGAAATACAATATTGATGCAGAAAAATTTGTTGTAAGTACTTTTGGACTGATAAGCCCAGGTAAAGGCTTAGAATACGGCATAGAAGCTATAGCGAAGGTTAAGGAGAAACATCCTGATATATTGTACCTTATACTCGGACAGACACATCCCAATATAGTCAGGTCAGATGGTGAAGTTTACAGAGATTTTCTTGTAAGGAAGGTAAATGAGCTAAATCTAAACGACAATGTAAAGTTTGTCAACAAATATCTAACAAAAAGAGAAATCGTCGAATACTTAAAACTCTCAGATGTATATTTGACGCCATACATTGGCAGAGAACAAGCGGTTAGTGGAACATTGGCATACGCTGCAGGCTTGGGGAAATTAGTTGTATCAACTCCATACAAATACGCTGAGGAAATTTTAAGCGATGGAAGGGGACTGTTAGCGGAATTTAAAAATCCCGATTCTATAGCAAACTGCATAAGTTTTGCCATAGAAAATCCTCACGAAAAGCAAATCATGGAGGAGAAGATAAAAGTTTATGGAAAAACGATGATGTGGGACAACGTTGCATTAGAATATGTTGAATTGTTCTTGAGAATATTTGAAGATTTAGAGGATGATGCAAAAGAAGCAGTATAAACAAGGAGGGACGTATTGTGAACGGCAAAAAAATGTTTAACCATTTGTTTATACTGACAGATGATACAGGCATGATGCAGCACTCTGTTGGCTCTGTCCCTAATCCTAAATATGGTTATACGACTGATGACAATGGAAGGGCTTTGATAGCCTGTACAATGATGTACGAAAAGTACAAAGATGATGTGTTTATTGACCTTATTAAAAAATACTTGTCATTTTTGATGTACGCGCAAGAAGACGACGGCCGTTTTAGAAATTTCATGTCTTTTGATAGGAAATTTATTGATGAAGATTTTTCAGAAGATTGTTTTGGCAGGTGCATTTGGGCTTTAGGGTATTTAATAAATGCAGATATTGATGAAAGGGTAAAGTTGCCTGCATATAAGATGATTGAGAAATCATTGCCTTTAGTAGATATTCTAAATTACATCAGAGGTAAAGCATACACCTTAATAGGTTTATACTATGTTTACAATTCTTTTAAGAATTTAGATAAAGATTTTGTCAGAAAAAAGATGGATAAATTGGCGTACGATATCATCGAGGAGTACAAAAAAAATTCAAATAAAGATTGGCAGTGGTTTGAAGATGTAGTGTCGTACGATAATGGAATCATTCCATTATCGCTTCTAAAGTATTTTTCAATCGTTAAAGACGAGGAAATTCTGGATGTCGCTTTAAAAACAGTTGATTTTCTGGATAGTGTTTGCTTTAAAAATGGCTATTTTAAAGCTGTTGGATGCAAAGGATGGTATAGAAAGGGCAAAAACATTGCAGAATATGATGAGCAGCCTGTAGAAGCGTATACAATGGCTCTCATGTATATAGATGCTTATAAATTGACAGGCGATGAAAAATACAAAAAAAGAGCCATAGACTGTGACAAATGGTTTTACGGAAAAAACTCAAAAGGATTAAGCTTATACGATGAAGATAGTGGAGGCTGCAGCGATGGTATAACAGAAGATGGTGTAAATAGCAATGAAGGAGCTGAAAGCCTTGTATCGATTATGATATCCCACTGTGCAATCGATCAATTGAAATAGCTATTCAATTGACTTAAGCAATTTTATTTCTTCTTCGTTTAATTCCCGCCATTCCCCTTCTTTTAAATTTTCATCTAATTTTAATTTACCTATTGAAAGCCTTTTTAAGTAGATGACTTTTGAGTCTATCGCTTCAAACATTCTTTTTATTTGATGATATTTTCCCTCTCTGATTGAAATATATACTTTTGAGATATTGCCTGAAGATATTATTTCCAGAGTTGCAGGTATAGTCTTGTAACCATCGTCTAATAATATGCCTTCTGAAAACAAAGATGCGTCATCTTCGTCGATAAATCCTAAAACTTCTGCATAGTATTTTTTAAAGACGTGTTTTTTTGGCGATAAAAGTTTATGTGACAGTTCTCCATCATTTGTGATTAAAAGCAATCCTTCTGTGTCTTTGTCAAGTCTTCCTGCTGGAAAAACCTTTCTTGATTTTATATGGTGTGGCAAAAGGTCTACAACGGTTCTTTCCGATGGGTCATATGTTGCACAAATGACGCCTTTCGGTTTGTTCATCATTATATATATGTATTCTTTGTATGAGACTTTTTCGTTTCTAAATGTGATAACGTCTTTGTCAGGTTGGACTGTAAAACCAGGGTCATCGATTATTACATCATTTATTGCAACAAGGCATTCTTTTATAAAATTTTTAATTTCTTTCCTTGAACCATATCCCATATTTGATAAAAGCTTATCTATTCTCATCTTCGACATTTTAGTTTCCTCCTAAACAGTATAACTTACTTCTTAGTTAATTATATCCCAAAAATATAAAAATTGTATCGAAAATGTGGCATATATCATATTTTTTGTGCTTTACTGATGATACAATTAAAATGATGTTTCAAGATAATAAATTTTCTGAAGTGTATACAGTATATTGACTACAAAGAACAAAATGGCTATAATAAAACTATAATAAATAATTAGGGGGAATAAAGATGATTAGTGAATGGCGCGGGTTTCAGGAGGGCAAGTGGCAAAAGACTATTGATGTTCAAGATTTTATACAAAAAAATTATACGTTATACGAAGGCGATGACAGTTTTTTAGAGGGACCTACAGAAAAGACTATTAAGCTTTGGAATAAGGTTCTTGAATTAATGAAAGAAGAATTGAAAAAAGGTGTATTAGATATTGATACAAAAACTGTATCGTCTATAACATCTCACGATGCGGGATATATAGACAAAGATCTTGAAGAAATAGTTGGATTGCAGACAGACAAACCTCTTAAAAGAGCTATAATGCCTTACGGTGGCATAAGGATGGTCAAAAAAGCTTGTGAGGCTTATGGATATAAAGTCGACCCAAAAGTAGAAGAGATATTTACGAAATACAGAAAGACCCACAATGATGGCGTGTTTGATGCATATACTCCGGAAATAAGGGCAGCAAGACATGCTGGTATAATAACGGGTCTTCCTGATGCGTATGGCAGAGGAAGAATAATAGGCGATTACAGGAGAGTTGCACTTTATGGAATAGACAGACTCATCGAAGAAAAGGAAAAAGAAAAGCTTGAGCTTGATTACGATGAATTTGATGAAGCAACTATCCGCTTGAGAGAAGAACTGACAGAACAGATTAAAGCATTAAATGAAATGAAGGAAATGGCATTAAAGTATGGATACGACATATCAAGACCTGCTAAAAACGCAAAAGAAGCTGTGCAGTGGACTTACTTTGCCTTCCTTGCTGCTATAAAGGAACAAAACGGTGCTGCTATGTCGCTTGGAAGAGTATCTACTTTTCTTGACATATACATTGAAAGAGATCTGAAAGAAGGAACATTGACAGAGAAGCAGGCGCAAGAATTGATGGATCACTTTGTTATGAAGCTTAGAATGGTGAGGTTTTTAAGGACCCCTGATTACAATGAGTTGTTTAGCGGTGATCCTGTTTGGGTCACAGAATCAATTGGTGGTGTAGGTGTAGACGGAAGACCTCTTGTTACTAAAAATTCATTTAGGATATTAAACACATTGTATAATTTAGGTCCTGCACCTGAGCCGAATTTAACAGTTTTATGGTCTAAAAATCTTCCTGAAAACTTTAAAAGATTCTGTGCCAAGGTATCAATAGATACCAGCTCTATTCAATATGAAAATGATGACTTAATGAGGCCAATATACAATGATGACTACAGTATTGCTTGCTGTGTGTCAGCCATGAAGACGGGGGAACAGATGCAATTTTTTGGAGCAAGAGCGAATCTGGCGAAGGCGTTGCTGTACGCTATAAATGGTGGCGTCGATGAAAGGTATAAAACACAAGTGGCACCAAAATTTAATCCCATAAAGTCTGAATATTTAGATTTCGATGAGGTAATGGAAGCATACGACAACATGCTGGAGTGGCTTGCAAAAGTGTATGTAAAAGCTATGAATATAATACACTATATGCATGATAAATACGCTTATGAGAGGTCTCTTATGGCTTTGCATGATAGAGATATCGTGAGGACGATGGCTTTTGGAATCGCAGGTCTTTCTGTTGCGGCAGATTCTTTAAGTGCCATAAAGTATGCCAAAGTAAAAGTCATAAGAGACGAAAATGATATAGCGGTAGATTACGAAGTGGAAGGTGATTTCCCTAAGTTTGGCAATGACGATGACAGGGTTGACTCGATAGCAGTTGACATTGTGGAAAGATTTATGAATAAGCTTAAAAAGCATAAGACTTACAGAAATTCTATACCAACATTGTCTGTTTTGACAATTACATCAAATGTGGTGTACGGCAAGAAGACAGGTGCTACGCCTGATGGAAGAAAGGCGGGAGAGCCTTTTGCACCAGGTGCGAATCCGATGCACGGCAGAGATACAAAAGGTGCCATAGCATCAATGAATTCAGTATCAAAAATACCTTATGACAGCTCGTTAGATGGCATATCATACACATTTACAATTGTACCAAATGCACTTGGGAAAAATGACGAAGATAAAATTAATAATCTTGTAGGACTATTAGATGGATACGCATTTAATGCAGGGCACCACATAAATATCAACGTTTTAAACAGAGACATGTTGCTTGATGCCATGGAGCATCCTGAGAAATATCCACAGCTTACTATTAGAGTTTCAGGGTATGCTGTCAACTTCAATAAATTAACGAGAGAGCAGCAATTGGAGGTTATATCCCGCACGTTCCACGAATCTATGTAAGGCAAATTTTATATAAAGGTGATGTGTCATGGTTATGGGAAAAATACATTCAATAGAGACATGTGGTACTGTAGATGGGCCCGGCATAAGGTATGTAGTCTTTATGCAAGGCTGTCCTTTAAGATGTGCTTATTGCCATAACCCTGATACATGGGATTATAGCTGTGGCAAAGAAGTATCGACAGATGAAATATTTAATGATGTAAAAAGATATATGCCATATATGAAGGCATCAGGTGGTGGCGTGACGTTGACGGGTGGAGAACCTACATTACAGCCTGAATTTTGCGAAGATCTATTTAAAAAGCTTAAAGCATCTTTTATACACACTGCATTAGATACATCAGGATATGTTGATATAGATAAAGTAAAAGAACTTGTAAAATACACCGATCTTTTTTTACTTGACATAAAACATATTGATGATGAAGGGCATAAAAAGCTTACGGGCGTTTCGAATAGAAAGACTTTGGAGTTTGCAAAATACATTTCTGATGAAGGTAAAAAAATGTGGATAAGGCATGTAATAGTGCCTGGAATAACAGATGATATGGAAGAGATAAAAAAATTGGCTGATTTCGTTTCGTCGTTGAAAAATGTAGATAGAGTTGAGATACTTCCGTACCACAAAATGGGTGTGTATAAATATGACGTGCTTGGGATACCATATAGATTGAAGGGAATAAATCCTCCTGACACATCAAAAATAGAAGAGATAAAAGAAGAATTTAAAAAAAGAGGTATGAAAGCAGTTTAAGAGCCTCATGATGTCTATCATGGGGCTTTTACTTTGAATTAATTTGATAAAGGGTGTAAAATTATCATGTGATGATGTAATTTTTGGAGGTAATCGCATGAATTTAAATAAGATAAATAGAAACACTTATTACATAGATAATCCTACAAATATAGGTGTTTATGCTTATAAAAACAAAAATTGCCTATTAGTGGATACAGGTATAAACAATGGGCAAGCGAGAAAGATTGACAATGTATTAGTAGAAAACGGATTGCATCCCAAATATATCATAAACACTCACAATCACATGGATCACTGCGGTGGCAATATATATTTTAAAACTCAGTACCCTGGGTGCGAAATCTATACATCAAATAAGGAGCGATTATATATAGAAAATCCAGAGTTGAGAGATATAGTGCTGTTTTCTTCATCTCCAATAAGAGACCTTGATACGACTAATAAAACATTTTCTGTAGATTTCATCCTTGATTGTGGTATTTCAAAAATTGGTGATGAAAAGTTTGATATAATATCTTTGGTGGGGCATTCAATAGATCAAATCGGTGTCATTACACCTGATAAAGTATGTTTTTTGGGAGACAGCGTATTTAGTGAGGACACAATAAAAAAATACTCACTTCCATATTTGTTTAATATAGAAAAAAGCATTGAAACTTTAAAAAAGTTAAAAGAGGTGGATGCAGACTATTTTGTAATAAGTCACATAGATAGAGTGCTTAACAAGGATGAGCTTGATGCACTGATAGAAAAAAATATTTCAAATATAGAAGATAATATTAAAATTATGCTGGAATTATTGGAACAACCTCAGACAAGGGAAGGATTGCTGCAAAACTTAGTAATATTAAACGATCTTCCTTTGAATTTTACTCAGTATTATATTTATTTTTCATCGGTCTCCGCGTTTTTGAGTTATTTGAGAGAAAAAAATCTTATCGATTATTCCATAGAAAACGGAGAAATGTATTTCTATAGGAAATCTGTTTGAAGTCTTTTTAAAAACCTAATCTTGTAGTATTATTATTTTAACAATCGATATAGAATTGAGGTGCTGTATGAGAGAAATAAAAGCAGATGATGTAAGAAGGACTGTTGAGCTTTTGTGCATTAAAGCTAATTACAATTTGCCAAATGATGTATTAAATATGTTGAAGGAGAAAGTCCACGAGGAAATCAGCGAAATAGGTGCAGAAATACTCAATGACATAGTTGAAAATGCTGAGATTGCCAAGGCAAAGGAAATGCCAATATGCCAAGACACAGGTATAGCGGTGATTTTCGTTGAGATAGGACAAGATGTCCATGTTGTAGGTGGCAGTCTTGATGATGCTATAAATAATGGTGTTAAAGATGGATATCTCAATGGGTATTTAAGAAAATCAATTGTGAGGGATCCATTCATACGTATCAACACAAATGATAATACACCGCCGATTGTGCATTATGATATTGTAGACGGCGACAAACTGAAAATTACAGTTGCGCCAAAAGGTGCAGGAAGTGAAAATATGAGTGCACTGAAGATGATGAAGCCTTCCGATGGCATTGAAGGTGTAAAGAAGTTTATAATTGATACAGTTGAAGCGTCAGGCCCTAATGCGTGTCCACCTTTGGTGGTAGGCGTTGGAATAGGTGGCAATTTTGAATATGCACCGTTGCTAGCTAAAAAGGCCCTTTTAAGGCCTATCGACCAAAGAAGCATTGACAGCAATGTGAGAGCATTAGAAGAAGAACTTTTATTAAAAATAAATGGCCTTGGCATAGGACCACAAGGATTGGGAGGAAGGATAACTGCTTTGGCAGTAAACATCGAAAAATACCCTACACATATAGCAATGTTACCAGTGGCTGTGAATATATCGTGCCATGTTACAAGACATGCTACAGCTATATTATAAATATTTAAAATGTGGAGGAAAAAATGTATAAAAAGATAAATACGCCTTTAACAGATGAAGTTATTAAAGAATTAAAAGCTGGAGACAAAGTTTTAATTATTGGAAAGATTTATACTGCAAGAGATGCGGCACATAAAAGAATGATAGAATCTTTAAATAATGGAAAGGAATTGCCGGTTAATATAAAAGATCAAGTGATTTACTATGTTGGGCCTTGCCCTGCAAAACCTGGTCAAGTCGTGGGAAGCTGTGGACCTACTACAAGTGGGCGAATGGATGCTTATACGCCAAAGCTTTTAGAGATAGGCTTAAAAGGAATGATTGGAAAAGGTTATAGAAGCGAAAATGTGGTTGAGGCAATGATGAAGTATCATGCTGTTTACTTTACAGCTATAGGTGGTGCTGGTGCTTTGTTATCTGAAAGAGTAACAGATTCTAATGTTGTGGCTTATGAAGATTTAGGACCAGAAGCTATACATCTTTTTACCGTAGTGGATTTTCCTGTAATTGTTACAATTGATATGTATGGCAATAATCTTTATGAAACAGAAAGAGACAAATACAAGAAAAGGAATTGTTGAAAAGGGTGGTTTTGATGTCGCTGTTACCGCTAAAAGAACTCATTGAGCAATGCATGAATTGTACTAAATGTCCGCTACACAATGTCAGAAATAATGTTGTCTTTGGCGAAGGAAATTTAAGATCGAAAATCATGTTTGTAGGTGAAGGACCTGGGCGAGATGAGGATTTGCAAGGGCGACCTTTTGTAGGGAAAGCGGGACAATTGCTAAATAAGATGCTGGAGGCAATAAATTTAAAAAGGGAAGATGTGTATATTGCCAATATTGTAAAATGCAGGCCGCCTAACAATAGAGTGCCGCTTCAGAGCGAGGTAGATGCATGTTTACCATATCTTAGAAATCAAGTTGCAATAATAGCTCCAAAAATAATAGTGTGTTTAGGTGCTACGGCCGCAAAAGCTATAATTGATAAAGATTTTAAGATAACGGCCATGAGAGGACAATGGTTTGAAAAGAAAGGTGTGAAGATAATAGCTACATATCATCCTGCGGCGCTTTTAAGAGATCCTGAGAAGAAGTACCCTGCCTGGGAAGATTTCAAATCTATCAGAGATGAGCTGGATAGGTGTAATCAGTAGCATATAGAAGCATTTTGGAGCATACTTGTGTTATTTACATGTAATGACGTTATATGAACATTAATGAAGGTTGAATTAGAATTTCAAACGTGGTATATTAACATACGTCGCTCCTGCGAGGAGCGAAAGGAAGACACCACAAAATACCAAATAGAAAGCAGTTGA
>NZ_JBPODR010000038.1:0-13643 GCF_051201035.1 Thermoanaerobacterium thermosulfurigenes | reverse complement strand
AAATATTGTCCTGAGTTTTCACAATACTATGCTCGCAAATTTAATGAAAGTAAAACTCATAAACACAAACGTGCTTTAGTTTTAACGGCACGCAAAGCTGTAAGGTTAGTCTTTGCTCTGCTGCGCGAAGAAAAACTTTATAAACCACCAGCAATGAAAGGAGATGATTGTAAAGAATAACATATTATTCTATTCCCATAATTAACATATATTTCCATTGCTGTTTTTGGTAATGGTTAGCTTTGCTATACTCTTTTTTAGCTATTTTTTTTAAAAAATTTTTTTGATTTTTTTAATCACCCCTTGACATATTACCGAAATACTTGTACCCGTATTTTTTATAAAATTGTGATTTAAATTCAAGCAGCTTGTCTTGCTTTATAGCATTTCTAATGTCCTCCATAAGTCTCGTTAAAAACCTCAAATTGTGAATTGTTGCAAGCCTTGCTGCTAAAATTTCATTAGCTTTAAAAAGATGCCTTATGTATGCCCTTGAAAAGTTTTTACATGTATAGCAATCACATTCGGCATCTAATGGAATAAACTCTTCAGCATGTGGAGCATCTCTTACTATAAGCCTACCTGTGCTGGTTAGAACTGTTCCATTTCTCGCTATACGTGTAGGCAAAACACAATCAAACATATCGACTCCTCTTATTACACCTTCTATCAAATCATCTGGACTTCCAACACCCATCAGATATCGAGGTTTATCTTGAGGAAGATAATCTGTAGTTAGATCTACCACATGATACATCAATTGTTTTTCTTCGCCAACGCTTAATCCACCTATAGAATATCCCGGAAAATCCATATCAACTAATCTATTTGCACATTCTTTTCTCAAGTCATCGTAAGTACCACCTTGCACAATACCAAAAAGCGCTTGTTTGTCCGTATTTTTATGTGCTTCTTTCCCTCTTTTAGCCCATCTTAATGTCAATTCCATAGAATTTTTTACATAACCATAATCAGCGGGATATGGCGCACACTCGTCAAAAGACATTATAATGTCTGCACCTAATGCATTTTCTATTTCTATCACTTTTTCTGGCGTCAAAAAATGCCTTGAACCGTCTATATGTGAACGAAATTCGACTCCTTCTTCCGTGATTTTCCTAAGTGGTCCTAAGCTAAACACTTGAAATCCACCGCTGTCAGTCAGTATAGCTCTATCCCAATTCATAAATTTATGCAATCCGCCAGCTTTTTTTATAAGCTCATGTCCCGGCCTTAAATATAAATGATATGTATTGCTCAATATTATATTAGCCCCAATTTCTTTAAGTTCCTCAGGAGTCATGGCCTTCACAGTTGCTTGAGTGCCAACTGGCATAAAAACCGGTGTCTCAATATCCCCATGTGGAGTGTGAAGTACTCCCAGTCTTGCTTTTGTATTTTTTTCTCTTTTTAATAAGTCGTATTTTATAGCCGTCATCGTTTCCTCCTAATCAAATAATTAGCATAGCATCGCCAAAACTATAAAATCTATATTTATTTTCTATGGCAGTCTTGTAGGCATTCATGACATTCTCCTTTCCAGCAAATGCAGAGATCATCATGATAAGCGTTGATTCAGGCAAATGAAAATTTGTTATTATGCCATCTATTGCTTTATACTTATATCCAGGATAAATAAAAATGTCAGTCCACCCGCTGCCAGCGTGAATAATTCCATCATCATCGGCAACAGTCTCTAAAGTTCGAGTAGATGTAGTACCGACTGATATTATCCTGCCACCTGCCTTTCTGGCAGCATTAATCGCATCCGCTGCATCTTCATTCACTATATAAAATTCAGAGTGCATCTTATGGTTCTCAATTACTTCCTCTTTGACAGGTCTAAATGTACCCAGCCCTACATGAAGCGTTATAAAAACCGTCTTAACTCCAAATTCTCTTATCTTATCTAAAAGCTCATTTGTAAAGTGAAGTCCAGCAGTAGGAGCTGCAGCAGAACCTTCATGTTTTGCGTACACTGTCTGATACATGTTTTTATCTTTCAATTTTTTCTTTATGTATGGCGGTATAGGCATCTCACCCAGTTTATCAAGCACTTCCTCAAAAACACCTTCATAGCTAAATCTCACAATTCTCCCGCCAGCATCTGTATCTGATAATATTAAAGCTTTCAGTTCTCCATTGCCAAAAATAAACTTAGAACCTATTTTGGCTCTTCGTCCTGGTTTTACTAATATTTCCCATTCATCAATTCCAAGTCTTTTTAAAAGAACAAATTCTATTTTTCCCCCAGTGTCCTCTCTAACGCCGTATAATCTTGCTGGTATTACCTTTGTATCATTTAGCACAAGAACATCATTTGGTTTCAAATAGGTTAATATATTTTTAAAAATATCATGCTTTATTTCACCTGTATCTTTATTTAAAACCATCAATCTTGATTCATCGCGATTTTGAAGAGGTTCTTGTGCGATAAGCTCTTCAGGTAAATCGTAGTAAAATTCGTGCAAATTCATAATAATGCCTCCAAATTTCTGCGTAAATTTTATAAAGCCTTATTGTTTATTGTATCATAAACATAGATTCCTTTATAGTAGTATTTTAATATGTCTATATAATTATACCCATGATCTGCCATTCCACGAGCTCCATATTGGCTCAGCCCAACGCCATGTCCGTATCCACTGCCATTTATAGTAAATATAGTAGACGATCCATTTTGGCTGGTAATTTTAATCGTTTTGCTTTGTCCTAAAATGTACAAATCGTTGTTCTCAACAATCTTTTGCCCACTCGCAGACATGACTGCTAAACCAGACAATGATTTACTGACAATGCCCTGTTGTGACTGAATATAAGTAGTATTGCTATTTGAAGCACTACCATTTCCACTTATTGTTATCATATTGCTTTTAAGTCCAAAAAAATTTCTTATATCATTTTTACTTAAAACATAATTACCTTTATCTCCATAAATCGTTACCTGTATAGCCCTGCCAGTCCAACTCTTGCTGGTCACTTGAATATTTGTAATATTACCTATATCAATGCCACTACTTTTTAACTTTTGAGCAACAGAATCAGCGGTAACACTTACAGTCCAATTGTCAATGGCTTCATTATACCCGAAAACATACTTATCTTCAACACCTCTTAGATAGGGAACGCTATTTGTATAGACATTTTCACTATCTTCTGTATAACCGCCACTATGTGAATGGAATATAGCTTCTATAGGCTGACCATTGTATATTGCTATTACTCCTTTTGTATCATCAACAGCCTTATTTGTATTTGGATTTTCTCCATCGTATCCATTGTATACTTGGCAATTTACATCATCTGTCAAATCAAATCCATATTTGCTGTATTCCCCAATATTGTACACTGCATAAGTTCTTGCCGCTACAGCCTGTGCTTTTAAAGCTTCTATGTTCCACGAGGCAGGCATTTCTGCAGGAACAACACCATATAAATACTCCTCCAGCGGCAAAACGTTTATCGCAGTCATGTCGCTATTCTGTTGCCTTATGAATTCAAAGTACCCTCTGTATCTTTTCCCATTAATAGATATTGGTCCATCACCAGACGTGTCCATAAGATAAATCTGATTACTTGCTGCATCTAAAAATACAGATTTCCCATTTTGAACTATTACTATATGATTGTTTGGAGATACCAACTTAACATCCGAAAATTTAGATTTAAGGCTATTCATTGCTGCAGTTGCATCAGATTGACTTAAATACGGACCAATGTAAATATGATAATTGCCATCATATCCTACAACTGAATTTGAAACATCAGAGCTTAGCTTTGTTTGTTGGCTGTCAGCCATCGCTTGATCGGAAAAATTGCCTTCTTGCAAGTAAAAGTTGTCATCTTTTATTACCTGAACATTGTTATATGAAATATTGTATATTGTTTTTACATTGCCAGCACCATCGTCTACGCCTACTTTGAATCCGCTTGAAGAAACTATTGAATAAGACGGCAACGAATTAGAAGCATAAAAAAGCCCTATTTTTATCAAAGACGGCATATTTACACTGGCGTTTACATAGCTTACAGTACTCATCAAAACAAGTGTAAAAAGTAAGAAAAACGAAACAAACTTTTTAAACCTCACAATCATGACCCCTTTACGTTTATTTTCTAAAAAGCCATAATATTAAAGTCAAAACAACGCTTAAAATTATTGACGACATCAATGGAAAGTAAAAAGTAAAATTGCCTTTTTTAAATACAATATCACCAGGCAAATGTCCAATTCCAAACTTTCCGCCAAAAAATAATATTAAACCAACTATTGTAAGCACTATGCCTATGCCAATCAACATTTTCCCAAATTCCTGAAACATATGGATCCCTCACTCAGGTAAGCTGTAATTGAGATACTCATAAGCCAATTTTGTCGCTATCCTACCCCTTGGAGTCCTGTTTAAAAATCCAATCTGCATCAAATATGGTTCATAAACATCTTCAATCGTATCGCTTTCTTCACCAATTGAAGCCGCAATAGTGTCAATGCCGACAGGCCCTCCAGAAAATTTCTCGATGATAGATTTTAACATTTTTCTATCTATATGCTCAAGTCCCATATCATCTACGCCCAACATATCAAGGGCATCTTTTGCTATATGAAAATCAATAAAGCCATTGCCCTTCACTTGAGCAAAATCTCTAACTCTCTTTAAAAGCCTATTTGCTATCCTTGGCGTTCCCCTGGAACGGCGACCCAGCTCATAAGCAGCCTCATCATTGATACCTATATTCAATATAGCTGATGACCTTTTTATGATCTCGCTTAATTCTTCAACAGAATAAAACTCCAACCTCATGATTACACCAAATCTGTCCCTTAATGGAGAAGTCATCAGTCCAGCCCTTGTCGTCGCTCCTATAAGAGTAAAATGTGGCAAATCGAGCCGCAGTGATCTTGCACTTGGTCCTTTTCCAATTATTATATCTAATTCAAAGTCTTCCATAGCTGGATATAAAATTTCTTCCACACTTCTATTAAGCCTGTGTATTTCATCAATAAAAAGAATATCATTTTCTTGTAGGTTAGTAAGTATCGCTGCTAAATCTCCTGCTCTTTCTATGGCTGGTCCCGAAGTTATTCTAATGCCAACACCCATCTCATTTGATATAATGTTGGCAAGTGTAGTTTTGCCAAGACCAGGTGGTCCAAAAAGCAGTACATGGTCTAATGGTTCACTTCTCATCTTAGCTGCCTCTATGTAAATTTTTAGTTCCTCTTTAATCTTCATCTGTCCTATGTATTCAGACAATCTTTTTGGCCGTAAAGAATACTCGGAGGCGTCTTCCGGCGTAAAATTCTGCGTTAAAATCCTCTCCTCCATTTTATCACCTTATTTCATAAGCTTTTTCAATGCCTCTTTTAAAGCAGACTCTAAATTTGAACAGTCCACTCCCTCTAATGCTTTTATAGACTCTTGTTTTGTATATCCAAGTGATAACAGCGCATCAACCACATCATTTGACAAATCATCAAGTTTTACATCATGAGCAAATGTTAACTTGTCTTTAAGCTCCAATATAATCCGCTGTGCAGTTTTTTTGCCAATGCCTGGTGACTTTTCTATAGCCTTTGAATCGCTGTTTCTTATGGCATCATAAAAACCTTCAATGGAAATTGTCGACAATATTGAAACTGCTGCTTTAGGTCCAACGCCATTTACAGCTATCAATTTTTTAAAAATCTCCACTTCATTTGTCGTCAAAAATCCATAAAGTTGAAATCCATCCTCTTTAACATGCATATATGTATAAAGCTTAATTATCTCACTTGTATTTGTCAAGTGACTTAAAGTGCTCCTTGGCACTATTATTTTAAAACCTATGCCAAGCGTTTCAATAACAACGTAGTCAATGCCTTTTTCAACAATATGACCCTTTATGTAATCTATCATTTTAATGACCCCAATTTCGCATTCAAAATATTGCTGTTGCTGTGGCAAAGTGCAACTGCCAGCGCGTCGGCAACATCATCTGGTTTTGGTATCTCATCTAACCTTAAGATTGCCTTTACCATATTCTGAACTTGCTTTTTTTCAGCTCTCCCGTAACCTACTACAGATTGTTTTACTTGCAATGGAGTATATTCAAACACTTGTATTCCACAATTTACTGCAGCTAAAATAGCCACGCCTCTTGCTTCACCTATAGTTATGACAGTTTTAGCATTCTTGTTAAAAAAAAGCTCTTCAATGGCCATCACATCAGGCCTATACTTTTCAATCAGAGAATTTATACCATCGTACACGTCTTTAAGTCTCAAACTTTTTTCGGCTCCAACTGGCGTTGTAATAGCCCCATAATCCAAAACCTTAAATTTTCCACCATTGTCATCAATTATTCCATAGCCTACAATTGCAATTCCAGGATCAATACCAATAATTCTCATCAAATTCCTCCTCGTATACTATTTTAACATCTACATCGTACATAGACAAGAAAAAACTCCCTAAAATATCGGGAGTTTAGCTGCTTAAATTTGCAAGTATTGAGTATGCTTCATCCGCATCTTTCACAACAATATTGTTTAAAATCCTCTCTTTATCGTTTGGATTTAAATTATTTACCAAAATGTCCGTCTTTTCCACAAGGGTTTTCCCACCATTTCCATCTGATTTATATAATGACACATACCCATTCAAGCTGGAAATTATGTAATAACCTGGTGGAAAACCATCTTCTTCTTTGTAAAATATCACTTCTTCACTGTCAAATTTTTTAATACTCCATCCACGATAAATCTTTGAAATCTCGTCTTCGCTTTTACCAGCAATCGAAGCACCTATTGTTTGTTCTTCCTTTATTATATCTCCAGTTCCTTTATATAACGTCTCGAAAATCAATTTTCCATTTGGACTGACACTGCTACTGGTAAGAATGCTATTGACTTTTGTATTGGTATATTGCGGCATTTTTGAAGAATGATTGTAATATCTTATATAATACAAGTATCCTGCTAAAAAAATCGCAACAAAAATCAATACAATAGGTATGATTTTCCTTATAAAATATTTCATGTGATAATTACCTACCTTCACCATTACAATTTAACTTTTTTGTAATTATACCCAATAAAAAATTTTTTATACTAAAATTTTTTGAAGGATTTTGTAAAATTATATCGAATATTATCATTTGAAAGGAGTTGATTAATATAATATGCTAAATCAAATTGTTATATTCAAATTAAACGACGAGGAATTTTGCGTAGATATAATGGATGTATTAGAGATAATCCGTATGCAGTCAATAACAAAAGTACCTGATGTGCCAAGCTTTGTAGAAGGCATTATCAATCTGAGGGGCACAGTAATACCAATCATAGATCTTAAAAAAAGACTAAACATGAAACTTACAGAATACGACGATGACACAAGAATAATAATCATCAAAATCAATGAAAAATCCGTTGGATTTATCGTTGATTCTGTAACAGAAGTATTACATGTAGAGCCTGAATCTATAAAAGAAGCACCAGATATCATAGCAGGAATAGGAAAAGAATACATAGAATCAGTAGTAAGCTATGACGAACGCCTGATTATAAACTTAAATTTAGAAAAAATACTGACAGAAAAAGAAAAAAAGGAGATAGAAGAAATGTAATCATTTCTTCTACTCCTCATCATCTGGCATATCGACGTTATGATATACTTCTTGCACATCATCATTTTCTTCCAACTTTTCTATGAATTTTTCAAATTTTTCATAATCGCTATCAGAAAGTTTTACCCTGTTTTGCGGAATCATCGTTATTTCAGCGGAAGACATGACATATCCCGCCTTATTTATTGCATCTTTAACAGCTTGAAAGTTAGAAGGATCCGTCAAAATCTCATATTCATCGCCATCAGATGAAAAATCGTCAGCTCCTGCATCTATTGCAACCATAGCCAATTCATCTTCATCGATATTATCACTCTTTTCCACCGTTATAATGCCTTTTTTGTCAAACATCCAAGCGACGCATCCAGTTGAACCTAAGCTTCCACCGCTTCTATCAAATATATGCCTTATATCTCCAGCAGTCCTATTCTTGTTATCTGTCAAAGCCTCTACTATTATTGCAGAACCTGCAGGTCCATATCCTTCATAAACGACTTCCTCCAAATTACCACCGCTTAACTCTCCAGTGCCTTTCTTTATAGCCCTCTGTATGTTCTCGTTTGGAAGGTTATTAGCTTTGGCTTTTTCTATAGCATCCCTTAATTTGCTGTTAGTCTCAGGATCACCGCCTTCTTTCGCCGCCATTATTATGTCTTTTGTAAGTTTTGTAAATATTTTCCCTTTCTGCGCATCCATCTTTTCTTTTTTGTGCTTTATATTAGCCCATTTTGAATGTCCAGACATAAAAATAAACCTCCTTTACTTTGTGCCAAAATTATTTTATCAAAAAAAGCCTCATAAGTAAATTTAAAATCGCTTCAAAAAATCAGTCATATCATTAAGACTAATACATAAAAATTTTAAACCTATACATATCTTATGTCAATTATGCAAGAATAATATAATAAAAAGTTTAAGGTGATATTGATGAAATGAAAAGATATGTAAAATTAATACTCATTGGCTTTATGACTGGAGTTTTAAATGGACTATTTGGAGCTGGCGGTGGAACTATCATCGTACCTTTTATGGTTTTTTTGCTTGGAATCGAAGACCATAAAGCACATGCGACAGCGATATCAATAATTCTTCCACTGACAATTTTTAGCTCTATCATATACATTAAAAGCGGCATATTTAATTTGCCGATAACTTTAAATGTTACACTGGGCAGTGTAGTAGGCGGTCTTTTAGGTGCATCTATCTTAAATAAAGTTCCTATAAAGTATTTGCGAAAAATATTTGGAATGATAATGATTGCTGCGTCTATAAGGATTTTATTGACTAAATAATTTCGAAAGGGATACAATGAAATGAAATTATTTATAATAGGTTTTTTATCTGGCATCATTGGGGGCATGGGTATTGGCGGTGGAACAATTTTAATCCCAAGTTTGACTATTTTTGCAAATATTGAGCAACACATGGCTCAAAGTGTAAATTTATTATCATTCATTCCGACAGCCACCATCGCACTCCTATATCATTTAAAGCAAAAAAATGTAGTTTTAAATATTATTTTAAATATAATATTAAGCGGTTTAGTGGGAAGTCTTATCGGCTCATATATATCAATTTACATCAATTCATACATGTTAAAAAGGCTATTTGCAGTATTCCTATTTATCATGGGAATTTACGAAATAATATCAAAGCAAAAGATAGGTGAAAAACAAAATGAAAAAGCGCAAAATAAAAAAATCAAGTAAAAAATTTAAAATAAATAAATCTAAACTGGAAGTATGCGAAAACTATTATGTTACAAATGACATTAATTGGGATGGCAGAGGCGAAACTTGATTACTTTCGCCTATCTGTCTCCATCATTACACACGTATTGTAAACAACATTAAGTCCTAAATTATTAGCTTTTTCAATCAGTTCATCGCTTTCAGCTCCTGGCTGAAACCAAATAATATCCACACCGAGTTTTGCCGCTTCTTCAACAAAAGCATCACCTATTTTAGGGGATACAACCATATCAACAACCTCAGGAACAACTGGCAGCTTTGATAATGATTCGTAGCACTTATCACCATCAACAATTTCATAATTAGGGTTAACAGGATAAACAGTATAACCTTCCAACTTTAAATTTTTGTATATCTTGTAGCCAAACTTATTTTTTCTATCTGTAGCACCTACAACAGCCCATACCTTTCTCTTTAGAGCTTCTTCAACATAATCCATTTTATCACACCTTTCAAATTATCTTATCATTAGATACTTATTTGTCCTCTCTTGGCATTTTCCGTTTATATATGACATTTCATCAATAGGTTTAACAAGTAAAACAGATGTATGGGAATGTTTTCTTTTGGCTCTCGGCATTCTATTGCCGCTTTCAAAAGCGTCTATTATATTTTTAGCTTTAAAGTACCTTGTAACAGTTATTTCTTTTGAATTGCCTAAATGACCACATGAAATCAAGACTTTGTAATAATTCATTTAATGCACCCCCAGAATATGTGGCAATTCAAATTGATTTTATTAAATTCTATACAAGGTACAAAATGATTATTCTAAATATTTATCACCCGTTTTATAGAGATATAAATCATTTCCTTCTTTAATGATAGATTTTGCGTTTGTCAAATTTATAATATGCTTTATAAAATCATCTCTTTCGTCATATTTAACGTACACAGTCAATATAACCTTGTCAGTGTATTCGATATTTTTAATTATATAATTATTTTTCAACAACTCGTTTTGTACTGTGCCAAATATAGTGTAATCTACAGTTATGTACAAACTTTTAAACAGGATCTTTTCAACGATAGTTGCAGCCTCAAGCCCTAGCTTTGCGCTCTTGACATAAGCCCTTATTAAGCCACCAGCACCAAGCAGTATACCTCCAAAATACCTTGTCACAACAACAGCTACATTTTTTAATCCTTCATTCTTTATAACATTTAAAACAGGTACGCCGGCTGTGCCAGAAGGCTCCCCATCATCGCTATACCTCTGTACCTCATCCCTTTCTCCTAAAATATAAGCATACACATTGTGTGTAGCATCCCTATGAGCACTTTTTATACTATTTACAAACTCGATTGCTTCATCTTCGTTTTGTACAGGTTTTGCATGTCCTATAAACCGCGATCGCTTTATTTCTACTTCTTTACATCCATATTTATATATCGTTTTATAAGTATAGAGCAAACTACCACCTCGTAATAAATTATACCAAACTTTTGCATAAAAATAAAAGCCATAAGGCTTTTATTTTTATGCAATAACCTTGTTTAAAGATTTGTACTTGTAATAAGAAACGTTTACTAAAGCCCTGTCCTGACTATAAGTTATAAGTTCCAAAGCCTTCTCAATTGGGTAAAAGCCGCCGTCTGAAAAGCCATCTTCACTGCTAATATTGAATTCTCCATCATCTGTAGACATTAAATACCATGTGATTTTATTGTAGACAGGACGTTGACGTGTAACAGAATAGAATTCATAGCTAGTTTCACCAGCAGTAGACAGGACATTCAAAGATTTTAAGCCGGTTTCAGCCCGTACTCTCCTTAACGCTGCATCAACAGACAGTTCATTGTTTCTTATTGCGCCTTTAGGCAATACCCACTCATTTTTTTCATTCTTTAGGAGAAATACCTCATCTCCCCTAAATACAACTCCACCAGAACATTCTCTTATTAACATATATAAGCCCCCTAAGCTTTTTATATTTATTGTGATTTAATCACAATATTTGCTTATTATATAATATTCTTTATAAACTCTTAAATTCCTTCTAAAATTTTATTTTTAATTTTATTTTATTATTTCCACAACAAAAGAAAATTATGTATAAATTTATCTTCGTTTCTAAAAATGGTTAAAAATCTTAGAATAATTAATATAGATTCTATCAAAAATATATTTGAAAGGAGCGATTTGAATGCATATTATTTACCATTGTTACGGAGGAACTCATACATCGGTTATAGCTTCTTATATCCATATTGGGATGTTGCCAACAGATAAAATTCCTTCAAAATCAGAAATTGAAGGAATTCCTATGTTTGACAGATTAAATGGTCAAAATGATACAGGTCATATAGTATTAATAGGTACAGATGAATATGGAAACAACGTATATTCTTTAGGCGTAAAAAATGGAAAAAAACTCGTGGAGCCAGCTTTAAAAGATCTATATTATCATTTATTCAATACAAATGATGGTTTGCTTATTATTGATACATCATCTGCTACAAACTGGATAATGAAAATAGGTGGTTTCACGTCCATAGCTTTGAAAATGCCTGTAATAGGAAGACCTCTTGTATCATATGGAGTGACAAAAGCATACAAAAACATAGTTCAGATTGTAAAAAATGTAAAAGCACAAGAAAGTGCTGGATATAACGCTATCAAGAGACAATAAAATCTTTCAACACATTTCTCTCCATCGCACTTACTTGTGCTTTTATCTTGATTCCTTTTTCATCATACTCCTCTTTTAAAATTTTAGAGTTTTTCTTCAAAAACAAGTATTCATTATTGTTTGCATAAGAGAAATAGAAATCCAAAATAGATAAATCACTGTATGCAAATCTATCAATCATTTCTAACAATTTGTCAATGCCAATTCTTTCTTTAGCAGAAATATATACACTATCACCTTTGTTTTCAGGCACCTTGTCCAAAAGATCGGATTTGTTGTACACATTTATCTTAGGCTTATTAATCACATCAAGATCTTTAAGAACACCCTCAACCACATTGATTTTATGCATTACATCTTTCGCAGATATATCTATAACATGAAGTAAGACATCTGCATATTTTAGCTCCTCCAATGTAGACTTAAAAGCTTCCACCAAATCATGTGGCAACTTTCTTATAAATCCCACCGTATCAATTAAAACAATTTCTCTCCCAGATGGCAAAATAAGTTTCCTTGCTGTTGGATCAAGTGTAGCAAAAAGCTTATCTTCAGCATAGACAGAAGCATTTGTAAGTACATTCATCAATGTAGATTTGCCAGCATTTGTGTATCCTATTATGGCTACGACAGGAACTTCATTTTTTTTCCTTCTCCCTCTTAAGAGCTCTCTGTGTCTTCTTAAATCATCTATTTTTGCTTCGATCGCTCTTATTCGCTCCTTAATATGTCGCCTATCTGTCTCAAGTTTTGTCTCACCTGGACCTCTTGTCCCTATACCACCACCTAACCTCGATAAATCATTTCCGATTCCTTGAAGTCTCGGCAATCTGTACTTCAACTGAGCAAGTTCAACTTGAAGCATACCCTCTGCCGACTTCGCTCTTTTCGCAAAAATGTCTAGAATAAGACCTGTCCTATCGATTACTTTTTTATTCACAACATCTTCGATATTTTTAATCTGGATACCCGTAAGCTCATCATTAACAATTATCATACTAACATCATTATTTCCAATGAATTCTTTTAATTCCATAAGCTTGCCTTTACCTATATAACTTGTCCTATCTATGTTCGTTCTTGATTGTGTCACTACACCTACAACTTCTGCACCGGCTGTCTCTGCCAGCTCTTTTAATTCGTCCATGCTTTCATTATCTTCATCATTTATAATTACTCCCACTAATACTGCCTTTTCCTTGCTATCATTCATTTCATTGCCCATAAAACTCACTCCACACATGTATTCGATACATATATATTATCCTGTCTTAACAAAATAATCAACATTTTTAAATTAGGTATTGAAATTTTAGCTTTTATATGATAATATATCTAATGTGACGTGCCGAAGTGGTGAAACTGGCAGACGCGCTGGACTCAAAATCCAGTGGTAGCAATACCGTGTGGGTTCGAGTCCCACCTTCGGCACCAAAGTTAATCTAATAATTTTGTTTTTATAGGTGAAGTTTGACTACATTTTGACTACACAAAATATATGAATATAGAAAATGAGTGTGTTGACTACAAAAAGTAGTCAATTTTTTATTTTGGAGCTATAGATGAGAAAAATTGATAACAAATATTACCATAAAATAGATACACTACGCCTATGCTAACTGTAGTTCTTCTAAAATTTCATCAATAGGTA
>NZ_JBPODR010000037.1:0-13825 GCF_051201035.1 Thermoanaerobacterium thermosulfurigenes | reverse complement strand
AAATCTATAGCATCAAGACCAATAATAGACAAAAATATATTGTGGATAAAATTGAATATCCCACAAAAACAGGACTTGCGCTATATATTCATGGGTTCTGACTCAATATACAAAGGAAGACTTATCGATAAGATTCCTTGGAATTTGTACAAGATATCTAAGCAAGCATAGCCGCTTTTCATGAATCGAGGTGACTAATTTTGCAAAAGAAATATTTAAAGACAGTGATATCGCTTTTCATCGTGTCGGTACTAATAATAACGGCAGTAGGTGGCTACTTTTACGTAGAAAAGCACAAAAAATCATCACAGGAGACTAAAGCTAAAGTTATAGAGGAAAATTCAAATCTTCCTAAACCTATAAAGCTTAACCTTCCTAAAGACGGAAGCCAATACGATGTCATAGTAGTAGGAGCAGAGCCGGAAGGCGTCGCCGCTGCAAGGTCTGCTGCAAAAAACGACGCCAAAGTCTTAATAATCGACAAGCACGATGGTCCCGGCGGCCTCATGACGTACGGTATGCTAAATACTATAGACATGAGCATAGGTCCTGACGGTACATTGCTTACACAAGGCACATTCAAAGAGTTTTTTAAAGGCATAGGCTCAAAAAACTCCTTTGATGTAAAAAAGGCAAAAGAAGTATTCTTGAAGCTTTTAAGCCTTCCAAACATCACCCAGTCGTACAATACAACATTTGAAAAACCTATAATGGACGGAAACAAGATAATAGGCATAACAGCATTAAAGGACGGAAAAGAAGTAAACTACTACGGCAAAAGGATAATCGATGCAACGCAGGATGCCTCAGTTGCAGCATCTGCAGGTGTGCCATACACAATCGGCGCAGAAGACATGGGCTTAAAAGGGAAAGTACAGGCATCGACTCTTGTCTTTAGACTAAAAGGTATTGACTGGGACAACCTTATAAAAATAATAAAATACGAAAAAAAGATACCAGCAACGTATATAAACGACACATCTGCAAATGGATTTCTATCCATCACAAAAAACTACAAGCCTTCAACGCCTATGCTTAGGTTAAGAGGTCTTAATCTCGGTAGACAAGATGACGGCACAGTATTAGTAAACGCACTTTTGATATACGGCGTAGACGGACTTAATCAATCATCAATAGAAAAAGGAATGGAATTAGCTAAGAAAGAGCTCCAAAGAATAGTGCAGTTTTTTAGAGAAAACATCCCTGGTTTTGAGAAAGTGCAGCTTGACGGCACAGCAGATGAGCTGTATGTAAGAGAGACGAGGCACATAAAAGGATACTACACACTTGACATAAACGATGTTGTATTCAACAGGGACTTTTATGACAGGATAGCAATAGGCTCATATCCAGTAGACGTACAAGCAACATCACCAGAAGACACGGGATATGTATACGGAAAGCCTGTAGAGTATGCAGTGCCATTTAGGTGCATAGTGCCAGAAAAAGTAGACAACCTTTTAGTAGTAGGGCGATCAGCATCCTACAGCCACTTAGCTGCAGGCTCTGCCAGAACAATACCAATAGGCATGGCAGAAGGAGATGCGGCAGGTGTAGCGTCAGCATACTCCATAGCCAAAGACAAATCATTTGAAGACATCGCAAAGAATGAAGAAGATATAAAGAACATACAGTCCATATTAGTAAGCCAAGGAGCGTACCTTAAACCGTTTAAAGTAGAAGAAGCTGTAGAGAAAAGTTGGGCTTTTGACGGGCTAAAATTTGCCCTTCATTGGGGTCTTATAGTGCCTGGATACACAAATGATTTTAAGCTTGATGAAAACATAAAAAGCATATCATTTTATTATATGGCATCAAACATGATTAAAATGACAATACCAGATAAATCACAGCTCATAGATGATGATTATCAATATCTGCAAAAATACATTGTAGACAAGCCTCTTACGAAAGAAGAAGCTGCAGATATACTATTGACTTATGCTGGATACAGAAATGAGGCTAATAAATATAGTGGTAGTTTATGCGATTTAGCATATGAAAAAGGATTAATATCTGATACAGCATATCAAAAGATGAAAGATACAAAATATGTAAAATGGGAAGATTCATATGACATGATATTGTCACTTCACAATTATCTAAGCAAACTCTGACAAAGTAAAATATATGCAAAAAAGCTCGGTTTTTAGCCGAGCTTTAATTAATTCTGAAAATTAATTATTCTGTTTGCAACAATGCCAAATAAGTATTTAAACTCTTTCACTTTTAAAAGAAGCATCATACCAACGTATATGGCACCACCAATAATGACGATCAAACTTGTAAGCAACAATTCCATCTTAAATCCAACCATGTATCTTGAAAGAAAATTGTTCATTAAAAATACCGCTGCGCCCATGACAATAGAAGATAATACCAATTTACCACCGGTAATTACAATATCGCGTCCACCAAAAGCTCCCATCTTCTTTCTAAAATCCTTCATCAATAATATAGCACAGATTGCGGCAGATGCAGATGAGCCTATGGCAAGACCAGCGATACCTATATATTTTACCAGTATTATGCTTATCAATATATTTACTGCTATGCCTAAAATACTGTTTATCATAGGCGTTCTCGTGTCATTTGTGGAGTAAAATGATACATTAAACACATCTCTTATGCCGTAAAAAATCATTCCTATTGAAAGGTATAAAAGCGCAATAGCTGTAATCTCAACACTATAATCATTAAACCTACCATGTTTAAAAAGTATATCTATTATGTGGTACCTTAAAATCATGATGCCTAAAGTAACGGGAATCATGATCATATTGATATTGTTTATAGCCTTTATCATGTGAGATTTCATGCCTTTATAATCGCCGGTGCTCCCTTCCCTTGACAAAGTAGGAAATATGACTGTCACAACCGACGTGGCAAATGTCCCGTAAAAAGCACCTGTCAATAAGCTGGCATAGCTAAAAGCGGTGATGTTTCCATTCGGCAATCCTGAAGCAAGCCTCGTATTTATGATTATGTTTATCTGATTTACAGATAATCCCACAATGACAGGGCTAATGAGCTTAAGCATCCTTACTATGCGAGGATCTTTAAAATCAATTTTTAGGCTATACCTGTACTTGTTCTTGATAAGCCACGGTATCTGGTTTACCACCTGAAGGCCAAATGCGACTGTAGTGTAGACAGTAAGGCCTACTATGCCACCATCCTTTGCAAAAAACAGCATAAACACTATAGGTGGAATGTCTATCAAAATACCATTTAAAGCAGGTGCAGTAAAGTCGTTAAGAGTCTGAAGAATAGCAGTAAAACCTGCTGACATGCTTAAAAACAGCATGTTTACAATGCTTATTTTGGTCAAATTTACTGCAAGTTGGAACTTCTCACCTGTAAAATTCGACGCCATCAATCTTACCAAGTATGGCGAAAAAATCCATGCTATGACGAATATGGCAAATGAAAACAAAAATAAAATGTTCATTATATTGTTAGCAAAATCAAACATCTCATCTTTGCCACGCTTAGCATACGTCTCATTTAAAAGTGGTATAAAAGCTGTAGATACAGCAACACCTATTATAGAGTAAAGCACTGTAGGAATATTTAAAGACACCGTATATGCATCAGTAGCCCATGTGGTGCCAAACACCTTACCCTGTACAGTATTTTTCAAAAGCCCAGCAAATTTCCCCAAAATCGTTATAAATGCAACAATGCTTGCCGACTTAAACAGTTTCTTATTACTCATACGATCTCCAATCTAACTCGTAATTTTTCTTAGCAGTGATTTTAAGCTTCATAACAATTTTATATTTTACATCGCAAACGGCTTTTAGGCAATACACAGCAATTTCAAAATTGAAGAGTTTTATCGACTAAAAATAAATTTTTTTACATTAATAGCCATTGTAACTTATGAAAAAAACAGATCATAATACTTCTGTATCTTCTCTTCTAAGATGTCCATGCTTATAAATCTCGCCTCTCTTATGACTTCTTTCCCTTCCACAAAAAGAAGCACTGTTGGCACAGTAAAAACCGAAAACTCCGATGATGTAGCAGGCAATTCGTCTATAGAAACATGACCACTGGATATCTTGTCATAATTTAATAGCATCTCTTCAAGTTTTGGAAGCAATGTAGTGCATATACCACAATCATTTGTTGAAAAATACAATAGCGCCATTTCTTCATCATTCACAAATTTCTTTATATCGTCAACTGCATATAATTTTTCCATCATCTTTGCCCTCCGAAATTATTTTTAAATCTAACATATAAAGTATTTTACCACAAAGCGAAAAATTTTTATATATCTTGCCTTAATATTAAAATTTGATTTTCAATGGTGATATAATATATTATGTAAAAATATACTAGGAGGGATTTAGATGCCATTACCACCATTTTTGTCATCTCTTGATAAAAATGATCCTGAATTTGCATCTGCAATAGAAAAAGTCTATTCTTATGCAATGGGACCAGGCTCATTAGACCAAAAGACAAAATTGTTAATTGCACTGGCTATTGATGCATTGCACGGCGCTAACCTTGGAGTAGAAAACATATCAAATCAACTGCGAAATATGGGGGTAAGCGAGGAAGAAATAAAAGAAGCAATTAGAATCGCATACTTCGCATCCGGAAATACAATATTAGCTTCATACATTTCTGCTTTCAAAAACAAATAACCATTAAAAAGTGAGAAGCTTTAATGAAATTTAAGCTTCTCACTGTATTAAAAATCATATAGTAGAGGTGAACACAAATATGGATAATAAAGAAAAACTGATACATTCATATATTAACAAGAAAGTCTCCAAAAATATCAACGAAGAACACAAAGATTCCCTGACATTTGGCGATAGGATGGCAGATAAATTAGCAGACTACGCTGGCAGTTGGTCTTTTATATTTACGTTTGGCTTTCTGCTTATCGTTTGGATGGTTATAAATAGTGTCGCTCTTATAAGGCACTTTGACCCATATCCATTTATACTCTTAAATTTGGTTTTATCCTGCCTTGCTGCAATACAAGCTCCAATAATCATGATGAGCCAAAACAGACAAGAAGCAAAAGATAGGTTAAGAGCACAAAATGACTACGAAGTCAATTTAAAAGCAGAGTTAATAATAGAAGACCTACATACAAAAGCAGATAAAATCATTGAAAATCAAGAAAAAATACTGAAGCTTTTAGAAAGTCAAACGCAAAAACAATAAATTATTGAATCCTCCATCTAATCCATCCATTTTGATGCAAATAGCGTAAATATTTGTTTAGTCTATCGTATGTAGGCTCAGCTTTATCGCCGTAAACTTCTTTAAGCTTAATGCCAATGTCATAAACAGTTCTTTTTCCGTCAATAAGCTTCCAAACGGTGCTGCCGATTTCATCAAGCTCTATCGTAGTTATCTTTGGTCTTTTGATAAAAAGCCTTACCAACCGCTCAACAATTTTATCATGCCTAAACAAAAGCTTGACTATGTTATCATTCTCTTCCCACATAAGTTTTTTTGAATGAATAGGTACATAAAGCATGAAATTGTTGTTCTTTTTAGCCATTTATCACATCATCCTTATATTATCGTGTTTTTTTATGCAGTCACTAAAATATATTATATCACACATTTATTTGTAGAATATCAGTGCATTACTTAAATCCCTACCTGGCTTTGTTAAATACTCACCTTTAAAATAAAGCCCAGAAGAAGCACCACCATCAAGATTCATTGCATTGTATGCACCTAAATCTTTCATTATCTGTGCCAACTGATACACAGTAATCTCTGGTGTAGTCACAAGAAGAATGTCACCTTGTGCCGTTACTCCAATAGCACTTCTTGCATATGATAAGCTTACGATTTTATCCTCTGTAAAACCCTCTCCTACAGGGTCTACACTGACCACACCATCTTTAACAAGAGTAGGACCTGCTCCTACAGCCTCAACAACATCAGACCAGTCAACTGGATTTCCACTATCATTTGTAAAGTTGATTTTATAGTCAACTGTCTTGCCTACATTGAATACTTTAGCCAAGTATTCCTCGCTGCCATTGAGATTTATGACATATCCATCTGCAGGAATATTTACATCTTGATTTTCTTTAATATCTTTAACAACGCCATTTTCTACCACAATATTTATTCCATAGTTGAAGCCAAGGTGACTGCCCCACTCAGATGTAAATATATATACCGAGTTTATAGAAGGTATGTGATTGAAACCATAAGCATACCAATTATTTGGCCAGCTATAAGAACCATTAGTCCCACCTACAATACTTATTCTCAGCTTATCCATCTTCACCTGCCCATTAGCCGTAAAGCCAAAGACAGATCCTACATTAACTATATGCACAACTTTGCCATCTTTGATTATAGTATTCCACGGTACCGGATCTCCACCATAAGCATTGAAAAATGTACCGTTTATTGCAATATCTGCATTATAGTATTTGGCCATGTCATATAGGCTCTGTGTAGTACCTATCTGATTATTTGCCAAAATAACCGCAGGTTTATATGGCGAGTTGTGAGGTATTCTTACACCCGTCACAACAACACCATCAACTTTCTTAGTAAAACTTGTCGCATCTAAGCTATAATCAACCGCTTTAACATAAATATATGAATTATTAAAAGGAATAGCAGCAGTTTGCGTACTATCATCCCATTTAACTTGATTATCACCAATCAATTCAGCCAAAAACCGAAGTGGCAAAAAGGTTGATCCATCTTTTATTATAGCAGGCACCGGCATATCTTTGCCTTCTCCATTGACAACTGCATTTGTACTGTTAATCTTAAGCACGATTTGAAGGCTGTCTTTTATGATTTTAACTGTTTGAGTATCACCATCCCATTTTACATCTGCCCCCATGCTCTGAAATACACCTCTGGCAGGCACCATCATATAGCTATTATTTTGGTATGTATACAAAAAACCATTGTAGCATGTATCAGCATAAACATGTGAAAATATAAAAACCAAAATCAAGAGTACAATAATTTGTGGAATTTTTTTCATATCAATTGGAACAACTATTATCTAAGTGTTATTCCTTATCCTCCTCTCATTTTATAGAAATAGCTTATAAGAAATTATAGTTATTATAATACTTTATTAGGATTCGACATATTTTAAAAAATTCCTTCTTAATTTTTGTTAATTTTTGTGGGAGTAATTGCTGATGTAATACGCGTTATTATAAATCCTACTATTATTAATAAAACAGGTCCACCATAGTCCTTTAATATAGGTATTATTGCTTCACTGAAGCTTTTAGAATCGACAAAATCTCCCCAACCAGCGCCGAAAAATGCAAATATACCAAGAATAAGAACTATTCCAGAAGCTATAATAACTATTGATTTCGACTTAATCATTTCAAATGGAGCGTGATTTCCTCTCATTCTGAAAACCAGATATGCAGCTCCAAGTACAATGTAAGGAATAACCAATGAAAGTGATGATAAGTTAGTAAGCAATACAAAGAAATCATTTATTCCCTTTAGTCCTACAAGAGGGACTGCGATAAGCACAATAAGAACTGCACACTGAATCCATAATGCATTAACCATAGTTCCATCTTCACGCTTTTTAGTTATAAATTTTGGGAATGTACCCTCTGGAACTTCTGAAAACATAGCTCTAAGTGGTGATTCCATCCAAACAATATATGCTGCAATAGAAGTTATTGTATAGATAAGTGCATATATTTGAACAGCAAGTTTACCACTTCCTAGTCCCCAGTTATGTGCAAGAATTTTATATACAATATATCCTGCATCCTTTAGTCCTGCCTTTTCAAGTACCTCCGGTGATGCAACAAAGCAAACTGCAAGTGAACCAATAATGTACGCTAGAGCTATAAATATAGTAGCTATAATAACACCTTTAGGAAAAGTTTTCCTCGGATTATCCACATCTTTAATATAAGTACCAGCTACTTCTGCGCCTGCAACAGCCAATAATAACCATGAGAATGTTGAAAAATATGATGCATTAAATTCAGGAATAACGGTCTTGGCAGTAAATGTAGTTGCAGATGGATTTTTACCAATTATTACTCCAACGATAGCAAATACTATAAATATGACAGTTGTTGCTAATGTTAATTTTCCTCCAATGTCGCTAATTTTCGAGAACGTTTTTACACCTAATGTAGCTATATATGTTAAGACAACTACTAAAATTAAACTTAAATAAACAAGGATAGCTGGATTTGTAAATCTATTTTCACCAAATAAAGCCCAAGATACCATAACAGGTATTCTTGCAAAAACCATTTGAAGATAAAAAAGGTTTGCTACAAAATAAGACCATGTACCTATAAATGCCCAATTAGGACCTAAAGAACTATTTATCCAAGTATAAATACCACCTTCTTTATCTTGATTTGCAGATGCTAACTCTGCAATCATAATCGATAATGGTAAAAAATATAATAGAGAGACAATAAGCCAAGATGGAATTGCAGCTGGTCCTAATGCAACAGCATTCGTCGTAATGTTATTAAATCCAAATGTTGGTACAAAAGTTAGCATTACTAATGACCATAAACCAATTCTTTTTTTGCTATGCAAAATTTACCACTCCTTTTTTATAGAATTTATAGTTTTAAACTAGCTTTTCTAAAGCACTTTTTATTCTTTCAAGACCAATTTTGATATTTTCAACTGAAGTTGCGTAGGATAATCTAATATAATTGTCATTTCCAAAAGGTTGTCCAGGTATTATTGCCACATTAGCTTCATCTACTAAATATTTAGCCATATCAATTGAATCATTTATAATAACATTTTTATAAGATTTACCAATATAATAATCTATGTTGACATATACATAGAAAGCACCTTTTGGTATTATGTATTTAAGCCCTCTAATATTATCTAGCAATGACAGAATTAAATTTCTTCTTTTATCAAATTCTTTTTTCATTTCGTCTGTAAAATCATGACCTTCTTTTAAGGCAGCAATACTAGCATATTGTGCTATTGTATTTGGATTAGAAGTAGTATGACTCTGTATATTGCTAATTACCTTAGCTATTTTTAAGCTTGATGCACTATAGCCAATTCTCCACCCTGTCATTGAATATGCTTTTGACATGCCATTTATCACTATTGTTAAATCTTTAATTTTTTCATCTATAGATGCAATACTTACGTGTTTCCCTTCATATATTAATTTTTCATATATTTCATCAGAAATTATAAATATGTTATTTTCAACCGCTATTCTTGCAATTTCTGATAATTCTTCTCTTGAATAAATTGCTCCTGTAGGATTATTAGGGCTATTTAAAATCAATAATTTTGTTCTTTTTGTAATTGATCTTATAAATTCATCAGCGGAAATTTTAAAGTTATTCTCTTGCTTTGTTTTCACAATGACAGGTTTGCAATTAATCAACTTAACCATTTCAGGATAACTGACCCAATATGGTGATGGAATTATAACTTCATCTCCAGGGTTTAATATAGCAAGCATAGCATTGAAAATAGAATGCTTAGCGCCACTAGAAACAACTATTTGATCTACTGTGTAATTTAACCCATTGTCAAGTAATAATTTTTTGCATATAGCCTCTTTTAGTTCACCAATACCTGACGATGCAGTATATCTAGTATAATTCTTATTTAATGCGTCTACTGCTGCATCTTTTATGAATTGAGGGGTAGGAAAATCTGGTTCTCCAGCTCCAAAACTAATAACGTCTATTCCTTGCGATCTCAATTTATTTGCTTTTGCTGTTATTTCAAGTGTTGCAGAAGGTGTTATTCCCATAGCACTTTTAGATAAAATCATATTCTTATCTCCCCTAACTTAAATATCGTGTTTAATATTATCTAATTTTGATTTAAAAACAGATAATAATTTATTAGCAGTTTCCAAATAATTTTTCCTTTCATTCCATGTTTTTAAAGGATCTAGCAATTGGTTAGGGACATTATCACAATTTTCTGGTATTAATAAATCAAATACCGCATCTTTTTTAAAATTTGTCTTTTCTAATTTGCCATCTAATGCATTTTTAATTATTTCTCTTGTATATTTTAGTTCTATTCTTTTACCAATCCCATAAGGCCCACCTATCCATCCAGTATTTATCAGGTAAACTGTTGTATTATTTTCTGCAATTTTTTCCTTCAATAAATCAGCATATTTCTTGGGAAATGACGGCAAAAATGGTGCCCCAAAACATGGCGAGAATGTCGCTTGAGGCTCGGAAATTCCCTTTTCTGTTCCAGGTATTTTGCTCGTATAACCCAATAAGAAATAGTCAACAGCTTGTTCACTTGTCAATTTGGCAATTGGAGGTAATACTCCAAAAGCATCGGCTGTCAAGAAAAATATAATTTTAGGATTTCCTCCAATTCCATTTTTAGATCTTCTAGAAATATATTCAAGAGGATATGAAGCTCTTGTATTTTCAGTTACTTTACTGCTTGTATAGTCCGGTACATTATTCGTATCATAAACTACATTTTCTAAAATTGTTCCAAACTTGATTGCATTCCATATTTCAGGTTCACTATATGGGGATAAATTTATACATTTTGCATAGCAGCCACCTTCAAAATTAAAAATTCCACGCATAGACCATCCATGTTCATCGTCACCAATCAAATACCTTTCTGGATCTGTTGATAAAGTTGTCTTTCCAGTTCCAGACAATCCAAAAAAAAGTGCTGTATCATTATTTGGACCTATATTTGCTGCACAATGCATAGGTAGTACATTTCTTTTCAACATCATATAATTCATCATTGTGAAAACGGATTTTTTTATTTCTCCAGAATATTTTGTTCCACCAATTAAAATCATCTTTTCCTCAAAACTTATAATGATAAATGCTTCAGAATTTGTTCCATCAACAATTGGGTCAGCTAAAAAATTAGGAACACAAATAACTGTAAAATCAGATTCTTTTTTTAGTTCATTTTCACTTTTAGGATTAATAAATAATTGATGTACAAAAGCATTTTGATAAGCATATTCATTAACAACTGTAAGTTGATATCTATATTGCGGATCTGCACCAACAAAGCCTCTAAAAACATATAGCTTTTTATTTTTTATATAATTAACGACTTTGTTATAAATTTTTATAAAATTTTCTTTTTCCATAGATTTATTATTTGTCCACCAAATATCATTATGAATAGACTCTTCATCTACAATGTATTTATCTCTTGGTGATCTTCCAGTGTATTTCCCTGTATAAACGTCAAATGCACCATTTTCTAATAATTTTCCTTCATTATTTTTTATAGCTTCCTCTATCAAGTCTGAAACAGGCATATTATAGAGAATATTGCTAGAATTTTCTAAAACATCATCTATATCAAGCATAAACAATTCTCCTCTCAAGCATCATAAAGGTATACTAACATTGCAATGCTCTTAATATGCAGATTGAAACATTCTTTTAATTTCTTCATAATTATTTGAATATCCTAAGCTCAACATCAACTTTATTCTTGCTTTAAGCCCATTGAGATTTTCACCCAAAATAGCTCCTATTGATACTAACTCTTTACCTCCACCCTTATATCCATAAGTGTCAAGCACACGACCAGTAAGACACCGAGAAACTATAACAACAATAACATTATTGGCTACTGCATATTTGATTCCTTCTACCATAGTAGGCGTTACATTACCTCTTCCTGTACCTTCAATAACTATTCCTTTATCTCCAGAGTCAACGCAAAACTTTATTAATTTGTCATCCATCCCAATTACAGTCTTTAAAAGGCTAACTTTCTCTTCTACTGCATCAGTTAAAATTTTCTTCTGCGGTATTATGTTTCTGTAAAATATGACTTTATCGGTATCCACAAAGCCAATAGGACCTAACATCGGACTGCAAAAAGCATCCAAGCTGCTGGTACTAATCTTGACAACTTCACTGGCAGCAAATATCTTATTATTAAACACAACTAATACGCCTTTGCCAATAGATTTTTCATTAATCGCAACTCTAATTGATGCCTTTATGTTATTTATCCCATCATACTCATCTTCAGAAATATTTCTCATTGAACCAGTCAAAATAACTGGTTTAGAAGAATCCAACGTTAAATCCAAGAAATACGCAGATTCTTCTAAAGTGTCAGTGCCATGTGTCACTATAACTCCACATATGTCACTTCTATTTAATAGACTCAGAATTACACTTTTTAATTTTTTTAATAAGTCAATTGTAATATGTGGACTTGGATAATTCCCAAAATCAACTATTTCTATTTCAACATCATCAAAATGATTATTAAACAATTTCATAATTTCATAACCTGTTAATGCTGGAACAAAAGAATTTTTATCTTTATTCATCGCCATAGCAATAGTTCCACCTGTAAATACAATTGCAACTTTTTTGCTCAAACTTTTCACCTTACCTCTTTGATTAGATTAATCCGTCATTCAAACTCACTATTTTAGCCTCAACATCAAATCTCCATTAAATCTTTTGGTGAATTTGTAAGATCTAAAACATTATTTTCTTTTATTACTACCATATCTTCAATCCTAACTCCTCCAAAATTTGGTATATATATTCCTGGCTCAACCGTTACTACCATATTGACTTTTAAAATACCATTCTTATTTTTAGCCATAAATGGTGCTTCGTGTATTTCAAGTCCAACACCATGACCTAATGAATGTCCGAAATATTCACCATATCCTTCATTTTCTATGATACTTCGTGCTAGATAATCTCCTTCACTTTCTTTTATATTTGCTTTTAAATTTTCTATGGCATTTCTTTGCGCATTTAACACAATATTATATATCTTTTTTTGTTCTTCTGTAGCTTTACCTATGACTACTGTTCTAGTCATATCTGAACAATATCCATTATATTTACATCCAAAATCAAATGTAACAAACTCGCCATTTTCTATTGTTTTTTCAGATGCTTTGCCATGTGGTAATGCAGATCTAAATCCTGAAGCAACGATAGTATCAAAAGATGTACCTTCTGCACCCTCTTTTCTCATGTAGTATTCTATTTCAGCAGCGATATCTTTTTCTTTCATTCCTACTTTTATAATGCTCAAGATATGTTCAAATGCTTTCTCAGCTATCCTTTGAGCTTGTTTAATATTTTCAATTTCTTTTTCATCTTTTATAGAACGAAATGACTCTATTATGTTATTCAGTGGTTCTAGCTGAATTTTGCAAGTTTCTTTTAGCATTGAATAGGTTTCATAAGTCATATAACCACTTTCGAAACCTAATTTTTTTATTCCAGACAAATTGATACATTCGCTTACCGCTTTAAACATATCACGATTATTGTCTATTATTGAAAAGCCATCTGTCTCAATTTTTGCCTGTTCAGTATATCTTGAATCTGTAATGAAAAAAGCTTTATCTTTTGTAACAATAGCAATACTATCATCTCCTGTAAAACCGGTTATGTAAGATACATTTGCCGGTTTTGATATGTAATAACCATCAAAATCGTATTGGCTTAGCAAATCTTGTAATTTTATTAAACGTTTATTCATATTAAAATCTCCTTTTCATTTTCACATTTATTTTTAATATATTGACATATTTTATAAATCTTTGTATTTTTCTTAAATAAACGGGAGATTTTCTATCCCTTTAGGTCCTTTTGTTAACTAATAATTCTACTGTTTTTATAATTATTAAACCTTTACTCGCTACATAGGTAATTAGCATAATAAGCAATATTCCTAATAATCCAATAACTTGAGTCGAATTTAGTCAAAATAATCTGAGAGATGAGGTTTTGTCTGTGCCAAAAATTATATTAGAGATATTTATAAAAATTGTTGAACAAATGCTGACCATCCATACAACATATGA
>NZ_JBPODR010000036.1:0-14304 GCF_051201035.1 Thermoanaerobacterium thermosulfurigenes | reverse complement strand
GGGATAAAAGTATTTCCATCTGACCATCCGAGTGTAAGTAGGCGAAAGCCATATTTGTATGTTTTCTTAGCATGGTCATATACTTTTGCTAGTAGCTCTACTTTTTTAGAGCTAGAGCGTTCGAATAAAGAGTCATCCACAATAAGAACATTTACACGTTTATCGCTTGTTAACCCAGTAATTGTCTCATTTATAATCTGTGCGCTAAGCCAAGTGGTAAACCGAATCCAATTGATATGAATAGAGTTTAAGAACCTGTAAACCGTGTCTTTCTTAAAACCAGCCTGATTTGTACCCATTAGCATATTCATATACATAGATCTATTGGTGAAGATCATACAGAATAAGTACTCGAAAATAGAAATAACGGGAGTACCCTTGCTTTTGTAAGCATTCGATAACCTTAAAGCAGCCGAAATTCTATATTTTTTGAAGAAACTTTTAATCGAAGTAGAAACCTTATTATCAATTTGGTAATTTTGTGTTATACTATTCATAGCATGAGCCTCCAATTTGTTTGTTTTTTGTATGATTCAATTATACCAAAAATGGAGATCTCATGCTATTTTATAGCCAAATAATATTGAATTATCAAGGTACAGAGCTACTTTTATAAGTGCGAAGTTTGAGTAACCTTAATTTATGAATAAAGTATGAACAAATTGTAAAAATTTTATTTTACTGCTTAACTTTTTTTGATTTAAGTGTAAAAGTAAATGTAGTACCGTCTGCATCACTACTTGTAGCCCATATATCCTCATTGTGAAGATTTATGATGCTTCTCACAATATAAAGCCCTAATCCGACACCGGGACTACCGCTTCTGGCCTTGTCAACTTTGTAAAACCTGTCCCATATATGGTCAATTTCATCAGGTGGTATCGTCTTGCCTTTATTTTGGACTCTTACATGAACTTTTTCTCTCACCTTTTCTGTAGATACGTGTATATAGCCACCAGGATTTGAAAATTTAATTGCATTATCTATTAGATTAGTAAGCACTTGTTCTATTTTGTCTTTATCTGCCTCTACAATTTCTTTGTCGCTTTCAAAGTCCACCTTAACCATGAGATCTTTATCGCTTATCCTTGCTTCCATCTTTATTATGGTCAGCCTTATAAGCTCGTTTATGTCAAATTCCGATATGTTTAACGGAAAAGCCCCTGATTCCATTTTCGTTATATCCAAAAGTTCAGATATTAATCGAGACATTCGTCTCGTCTCTTTTTGAGCTATCTCCAAATAAAATTTGGATTTCTCCGCAGGTATAGTCCCATCCACTACGCCATCTATATAACCTTGGATCGTTGACAAAGGCGAGCGAAGCTCATGTGAAACATTAGCCACAAACTCTTTCCTTGCATTATCCATCCTGCCCAATTCGCTTGACATTATATTGAAAGACTTAGCCAAATCTCCTATTTCATCGTCATCTACAACGTTTATCTTTGTTGAAAAATCACCTTTTGCCATTTTTTCTGTTGCAATGCTCATCTCTTTTAAAGGATTAGAGATTCTCTTTGATGTATAAGAAATAAGTATAAATGCTATTATTATGGATATGGCTATGGCTAAAAGCATTATAAAAAATATGTCCATCAAGGTTTTCTGCATCTCTACTATAGGAGCATGCATGAATATGGCACCTTGAATCTTCCCAGCCAGTACAAGCGGAAATCCAACAGTCAAAACAGGCTGCGTAAACCTACCACCAAAATATCCCCTTCTTACAATTGTCTCACCTTTTAAAATGCTTTTGATGTCATCTTTGCTTAATGTGACACCTGTCCAATTCTTTTCAAAATTCTTAGACTGTATATATATCCGTCCATCTGTACTTACAACCCATATCGATGCGTTTATAAGCCGGTCAATGACATTCAGATCCTGATTGAGTCTGTCGATATCTATATCTCCTATGAGGTAATCGTTCAACACAGTGTTTATCTGCTTTCCTTCTTCTACCATTATCTTTTCTTTATCGCGAAAATAGTAATTTTCAAACATGATGTAAAAAAGGACGGAAAGTATCGACATTGTAAGCAGTATTATTGCAATATTTGTAAAAAGCAGCCTTCTAAAGAGCCTATTTCTGCTCAAATCATTTCACCTCTAATTTATATCCCACACCCCATACAGTAGTTAATTTCCAGTTTGGACCATCCCCTATTTTCTCTCTCAAACGTTTTATGTGCACATCGACAGTTCGGCTGTCCCCCATGTACTCGTATCCCCATACGTTTTCTAACAATTGATCTCTCGTAAACACTTTATTTGGATGAGTGCACAAAAAGTAAAAAAGCTCCAATTCTTTCGGTGTAAGGTCAACATTTTCGCCTTTGTATTTCACCTTGTACTCGCTTAAGCTTATGGAAAGATCAGGATATGTGACACTGTCGCTGTCATTTTCCTCATGTTCATACCTTCTCAACACAGCTTTTACACGAGCAACCAATTCTTTCCCATCAAAAGGCTTTACGATGTAATCATCGGCGCCTATCTCCAGCCCCAATACCTTGTCAAATGTATCTCCTTTGGCTGTAAGCATTATAATAGGCACATTTGTGAATTTCCTCACCTCTTTGCACAATGTCATTCCATCAATGCCGGGAAGCATCAAATCAAGTATTATAAGCAAGGGGAGTTCCTCTTTTATTTTGTTCAATGCTGTAATCCCGTCACTGATCTTTACTGTTGCAAAACCTTCTTTTTCAAGATAAAGTGAAATTATTTCACATATATTTCTATCATCGTCAACTATATATATTTTTTTGTTTTCGCCCATATAAACACCCCTTTTTTTAAGACTATTATACATAATTGATTTAAAAACCGCAATGATGGATTGTGCATACAAAAAAAGGCACCTCAGTGCCTATACAAACAATTTGCTTACAGACATACCTTCATATATTCGCATTATGGCTTCGGCCAACAATGGAGCTACAGTCCTTACCTTTATCTTGCTTATCTTCTTCTCTTCAGGAAGCGGAATAGTATCTGTTATGACTAATTCTTTTATTGGAGAATCCATCAACCTTTCTATCGCAGGACCTGACAAAACACCGTGTGTAGCACATGCATATACCTCTTTTGCACCGTTGTCAATAAGTGCTTGCGCTCCTTGTTGCAGCGTCCCTGCTGTATCAATAAGGTCATCTACCAATATGGCTATTTTCCCTCTTACATCACCTATAAGGTTCATTATCTCTGCTACATTAGCTTTTGGCCTTCTCTTATCTATTATGGCTATAGGCGCATTAAGTTTTTCCGCAAAATTCCTTGCTCTTACTACACTTCCGTGATCTGGCGATACAACCACCACATCTCCGCCCAAATCCTTTTCCATGAAATATTTCGCCAGTATTGGACCGCCAAGAAGATGATCAACTGGTATATTGAAATACCCTTGAATCTGTGCAGCATGCAGATCCATTGTGAGAACTCTGTCGGCACCTGCAACTGTAATAAGGTCAGCCACCAATTTAGCCGTTATCGGATCTCTTGGTTTAGACTTCCTGTCTTGTCTGGCATAACCGTAATAAGGTATGACAGCAGTTATCTCGCCAGCAGATGCCCTTTTAAACGCATCTATCATTATGAGAAGTTCCATCAAATTATCATTTACTGGTGAACACGTGGATTGAACGACAAATACATTTGCACCTCTTATGCTTTCTTTGATCCTTACGCTTATCTCACCATCGCTAAATGTACCAACTTCTGAATCACCTAATGTAAGCCCTAAGTTTTCGGCAATCTCTCTCGCCAATTCAGGGTTTGAGTTGCCACTAAAAATCTTTATTGCTCCTCCGTGTCTTACCACTCCTATAGTCCTCCTTTTTTTCTTCTTTCTTCTACCCATCCTTCTTTGTTAGTCTGGCGACATCTTGCTATCGCCAATGCTCCCTCCGGCACTTCATCTGTTATGGTGGAGCCTGCAGCTATAAAAGCATTATCGTTGACTTTAAGAGGCGATACCAAATTTACATTGCATCCAACAAAAACATCGTCACCTATGATGGTCTTGTGCTTGTTTTTGCCATCGTAATTGACTACTATAGAACCACAGCCCATGTTTACGCGTTTCCCGACTTCTGCATCGCCTATATAAGTCAAATGAGGCACTTTTGTTCCTTCACCTATGACTGATTTCTTTATCTCTATGAAATTGCCAAGCTTAGCATTGTCGTGTATTACGCTTTCAGGCCTTATCTGAGCAAACGGTCCTAATTTTATATTGTTGTGAAGTTTTGATTCAGTGATCATAGAAAAAACTATTTTGCAGCCATTTCCTATTTCCGAATCGATGATGTATGAATTGGGTCCTATTTCACAGTCTTCTCCAATCGTAGTCTTGCCTTCTATTATAGTACCAGGATATATAATCGTGTCCATTCCTATCACGACATCAGGCCCGATGTAAGTGCTATCAGGGTCGATTATGGTAACTCCGTCTAACATAAACCTTTCATTTATCCTTTTTCTCATGACCTTTTCGGCATCTTTTAGCTGTACTCTTGTATTGACTCCCATTATCTCCTCACTTGAAGCTTGATATGCTCCAACTTTTCCACCTAATCTTATCACTATCTCTATGGCATCCGTCAGATAATATTCCCCTTGTGCATTGTTGTTGCCTATATGTTGAAGCGATTTCCTTAAATAGTCAGAATTAAAAATGTACATTCCGGAATTTATCTCATGGATACCTTTTTCCACATCATTGGCATCTTTGTCCTCAACAATTTTTAAAACATTGCCATTTGAATCCCGTACAATTCTTCCATACCCATCTGGAACGTCAAAAAAAGAAGATAATATTGTGATAGAATTTTGCTCTCTTAAATGGAAGTCATAGAATTTCTTCAATGTCTCAGACGTTATAAGCGGTGTATCACCAGTCAAGATCATTACGTTGCCTGTATCAGGCAATAAATCCTTCGAAACCATGACAGCATGTCCAGTACCAAGCTGCTTTTCTTGATACGCATATTTAACACTGTCACCCAATACATTCTTTACCTCATTAGCACCGTGTCCTAAAACCACGACTACATCCTGTGAACCAGCTTCTTTGGCACTCCTTACAACCCACTCAACCATAGGCCTTCCACAGACTTTGTGAATCACTTTTGGATGCTTTGATTTCATCCTCTTTCCAAGTCCTGCAGCAAGTATTAGCGTAACAAAATTATCCATCGCGACACCTTCTAATACATTCTTAATATTTTAACTCTTTACTCCTATACTATTTTAACTATAAATTTGACAAAGTTCAACAAAAAAATAAAAAGGAGAAACCTCCTTTTTATTCCTGTCCTTGCGGCTTGTCCTGCTCTTTAGCTTTTTCGTATTCGCTAAGTATAGCAGATTGAATCTTTGCTCTTGTCTCTGAATTTATTGGATGTGCAATATCTTTAAACTCTCCTTCGGGTGTCTTGCGGCTAGGCATAGCTATAAACAAACCATTCTGTCCCTCAATAACCTTTATATCATGAACAACAAATTCATTATCGAAGGTTACAGAAACCACAGCTCTCATTTTGCCTTCCTCGTTTATTTTTCTCACCCTAACGTCTGTAATTTCCATAAGCTCACCACCTTCCTGCAATATAAGCCAATAATTTATGACTTTTAAACATAAGAAAAATTAAATAAAATTTCTTACCTTAATATTATTCGCCATTAAATCAAAATTTCCTCCATAAAAAATTAAAATTTAGAAAAATTTTGATAAAAAAATTCATTTTATGCCACCACACTATTATTTCCATTATTATGCATATTATACATTATTTTAACCAATCGCTTATCTCCATCTTCACAGTTTCTTTCTCTTCATTCATGTCTACAAGTGTAAATATGGAAAAATAGTTTTTCACAACCTTATTCTCAGGCTCTTTTGTAGATATCATGACACCAGCGCCTATCACTTCTGCATCAAACTCATTCATAAGCTCAATCATGCCCTTTATAGTGCCGCCCGCCTTCATGAAGTCATCTATCAAAACCACTTTTGAATTCCTCTCTAAAGATCTCCTTGAAAGAGACATAGCTTTTATCTGCTTTTGAGAACCTGAAACGTAGTTTATCGAAACAGATGAACCTTCAGTTACTCTATTGTCCTGCCTTATAATCACCAATGGAACGTTTAATGCTTTAGCGCACATGATAGCAATAGGTATCCCTTTTGTCTCAACTGTGACAACAGCATCGACATCTTTATCTTGAAATGGATACGATAGAATTTCGCCTATCTTACTGGCGTACTGTGGAGAATAAATAATGTCGGCAGTGTACAAAAAACCTCCTGGAATAATCCTTTTTGGATCTTGAAGCTTATTGCATATATCTATCATAAATTCGCGATAATTATCTATATTATTTATAGGAATGTACTTTATACCACCGCCAGCCCCTGCAACAGTCTTTATCTTGCCTAAGCCGAACTTTTCTAAGATACCTTGTAATATATCCATGTCTTCTGATGCAGTGGACTTTGCCACATTAAATAAGTCCATAAAATAATTCAAGTTATACAATTTATTGGGGTTTTCGGTCAATATCTTAAGTATGACACTGATCCTCTCGTACCTTTTGTATGAATTCATCGAAAAACCTCCAAAGACAAACTTTTAATTAACATTATATTTTAAAGTTCATTAATTTGCAATATGTGATATAATCTTTTTGTATAGTATTTTATCTTCATAAAGAGACCGTTTTTTGGCAATAATAATAACAAAATTTGAAAGAGGTGCTATATTAATGATAATAGACATCGAAAATTTTAAAAGAGTTCATTTCATAGGAATTGGTGGCATAAGCATGAGCGGCCTTGCACATATAATGCTAAAATCTGGACACATTGTAACAGGGTCAGACATAAAGGATTCTCATATAATAAAAAAATTAAGAAATGAAGGTGCAATAATTAATATCCCCCATAGCGCTTCAAATGTAGATGGAGCAGACTTAGTCGTATACACAGCAGCCGTAAAAGAAGACAATCCTGAAATGATAAGAGCGAGAGAGCTTAACATACCTACAATAGATAGGGCAACGCTTTTAGGTGAAATAATGAAAAAATACACGTACGGCGTCGGAGTCGCTGGAAGCCATGGCAAAACCACGACAACTTCGCTTATATCCGTTTTGCTGGAAGAGATGAATTACGATCCAACGGTCTTAGTTGGCGGTGAAGTCGACATAATCGGCGGAAATGTAAGAGTAGGCAATTCAGAATACTTCATAACAGAAGCGTGTGAATACACAGACAGTTTTTTAAAGTTCTATCCGTACATTGCGGTCATTTTAAATGTTGATTCAGACCACCTTGATTACTTTAAAAACATCGACAACATAAAGCAGTCATTCACGCAGTTTGCAAACCTCGTCCCAAATGATGGATTTGTAGTGGCATGTGGCGATGATCCTAATACAATGAGCGTGCTTAAAAATGTAAACCGCAATATCATCACGTTTGGACTTGACAGCAACTGTACATGGAATGCTAAAAATATAAAATTTGATGAAAAAGGATTTCCTTCATTTGATGTGTACCACAATGGTACATTTGTAGAACGTTTTGAGCTGTCCATTGTAGGAAAGCACAACATATTAAACGCATTGGCAACACTGTCAGTATGTCACCTTTTAGGTGTAGACATAAAAAAGACTCCAGATATCATAAAAAAGTTTAAAGGCACCCACAGAAGATTTGAATTTAAAGGTACAATAGATGGAGCAGTAATAATCGACGACTATGCCCACCACCCAACAGAAATCAAAGCTACGTTATCTTCCGCATTAAATTACCCTCACAATAGAATAATATGCGTATTTCAGCCTCACACATATACGAGGACTTATTCGCTTTTGAATGACTTCGCTGCCTCTTTTGATGATGCCGATATTACGATAATAACAGATATATATGCTGCGAGGGAAAAGGATACAGGAATCGTACGGGCAGAAGATCTGGCCAACCTTATAAAAGATAGAGGAAACGAAGTATACTACATAAAGGAATTCTCTGACATAGTAGACTATCTCAAAGGCACTATAAAAAATGGCGATCTTGTAATAACAATTGGCGCAGGCGATGTTTACGAAATAGGAAACATGCTTTTAAACTTCAACAAAAAAGCGGCAATAGGCGCATAAAAAGATAAATAGGCATTTAGCCTATTTATCTTTTTATGCATGACTTTCTTTCGATTAATTTTACTGGTACAATTATGTGATCTGCAACAAAGTCTTTATTTTTAATGTTTTTAAGCAACAGCTCTGCAGATTTCACACCTAAATCAAAAGTAGAAATGTCTATCGTTGTAAGAGGCGGATTTGCATAAGCAGAAAGAGGAATATTGTTAAACCCGATAAGTGATACGTCTTGTGGCACTTTAAGCCCATAATCTATAGCTGCCCTTATGACGCCAAATGACATTATATCGTCTGTCACAACAACTGCAGTAGGCTTCTTTTGCTTCAAAATCCTCATCATGGCATTGTAACCGCCATCTTCTGAAAATTCATCTTGAGCAACCAATTCTTTGTCAAACGGAATATTATTCTCCTCTAATGCTAATTTATATCCATCAAGTCTGTCTAAACTTACTACGAATTCCAGCGAACCACTTATAAATGCTATCTCTCTGTGACCATGTTTTATAAGGTAATTGGTAGCAAGCCTTGATGCTCCAATATTGTCGTTATCTACCCAGCATACACCCTTAGAATCTAAAGGCTTTCCTATTACAGTAAAAGGAAACTTCTCTTCCCTAAGCCAAGGTATTAGCTCATCTGTAGTCCTTGAACAAAGAAGCACGATGCCATCAACTCTTCTTCCTTTTACCATATCTATGACAGCCTGTTTTTCTTCCTCTTCATTGCCTGATGTCGATATAAGCAAATCGTACTTTTCGTTATGGGCGACGACGCTTATGCCTCTCATGACTTCAGGAAAGAAAGGATTGGAAAACGCATCTTCTGCAGAACGTGGCATTATAAGACCTATAGTATAAGTCATCTTGCTGGCTAAACTTCTCGCAATAGCATTGGGGTAATATCCCAACTCTTCCATCGCTTTAAAAACTCTTTCCTTCGTCTCTTTGCTTATCCTTGGATTATCCGCAATAACCCTTGACACAGTCGAAGGTGCAACATGTGCTCTTTGTGCAACATCTTTTATTGTTACATTCATTTTAACACCACCTTAGTGAAACCGATTGCAGTTACCTATATTTTATATCAATTTAGAATTGTTGTCAACTCGCAAAAGCCTCAATAGATGAACTTGACAATTCTTCCGTAATACTGAGATCCCGATATTCCCAATAGTTCCAAACCTATCATGGCTAAAAAGATAAATAAAGACAAAAAAAGAGGCCATTGAAGCAATATCTTAAGATCATCTTTTAAAGTTGTAGTGCTGTGAATAATGTATGGATCTGTAGTTTTCACGAGTTTTTCAAGAAGCATGTAAAGAATCGTACCTGCCGCTATAGCGATGAATCCATACACCACTACAGATAAAAATGGAATATTCATTTTTACCATGGTTCCAGGCTTAAGCCCTGCCGCACTTGAAACTTTATTTGACGCATATTGCAATATCAGTACCATAGTATTGTTTGTAAAATGTCCTAACATTGAAGCGTAAATTGAATCAGTCCTTTGAACGAGAAAACCCAATAAGCACCCTAAAAAGACTACACTTAAAAAATTCTGCACATTAAGATGCAATGCTGCAAACATTATACCTGATATGACGACAGCCTTTATAGAGCCTCTCATCTCATAACTTCTCAAAATAAGCCCTCTCGTAAGTATCTCCTCACATAAAGCTGCAGTACCTGAAATTATCAATATCTGTTTTATCAATCCTCCAACATCGCTGGCAGCATTTATAGGCGGTATAGGTATTTTCCCAAATTTACTTAGTATGTAATTTGTCAAGATGCTAAAAAAACTGGATACAAACATACCGCATATCATTATAGCTATTATTAAAAACACATGATTTAAGTTAAGTTTATTTAACCTTAATACGTATCTTATGTCGTACTTTTTATAAATCAAAAAAAGGACCACAGGCAGCAAAACAATACCAAACTCTGTTATGATAAGCCCCACGTACAATGATTTCCTTTGAACGTATGAGCCTACAAAAACAAACAGAACTAATATTAACGAGTAGATCTTATTAGCATCTTTTTCAGACGGCCTCATACCAAAACTCCTTTTCATCGTGTCTACAATAGATTTTACCATACATATACTAAAAATGTAAGAATAAAAAAACCTATTTTTCACAAAATATTTTTGTAAAAATTTTTGGAGGTGTCATTTATGAGCTTGATAAAATGGCGCGGCAACGACATGTGGCCGGATTTTAATTTTGATTTTAACTTACCTGCTCTTTCAAATATATTTGCACGTCCCAGAATAGATATTATGGAATCTGAAACTGAAATTACAGCAACAGCCGAATTGCCCGGCGTTGACAAAAAAGATATAGAAATAAGCGTCCACGATGATGTACTTGAGATAAAAGGACAGACATCAAAAGAAACCGAAAGAAAAAACCAAAGCTATTATTTAAATGAAAGGTATTATGGTTCATTTGAAAGAAGAATAGGACTTCCCGCTGAAGTAGACTCAGAAAGGACGACTGCAAAATTTGAAAACGGCATATTAACTATTGTAATGCCAAAATTGCATCCAGATAAGCCAAAAGGCAGAAAGATAGATATACAGTAAAAACAAAGCCAGACGCAGGAACGCCTGTGTTTGGCTATAATATTATCTTCTTGCTTTCTCTTATAAAAGAATCATTGTGTTGATTAAAGTTATCCACATATTCTACAAGCTCTATATTGCACCCTCTACCAATTGTGACATTTTTACCTCTCACAGCTTTCGCCGTCGTATACTCCAGGTATATTTCATCACCTTCAATGACATCTGTTGTAAGGTTGCCTTTGCACACATCATAAATCATCGATTTGATAAGCTTAAGCCTCTTAAATATTGATTCAGAACCCCTTTTTATCATAATTTTCTCTCCGCCAATTTCTTTGACAAAATTATTGCCATAGATATAGATGTCTATGTCATCAGCGTTCAATAGTCCATTTAATTTCAGGACAATGCTATTTGATTTAAAAACATCAGAATTGCAATTTCCTTCTACTGTAAAATAACCATTTGCATCTATTTTTTCAGATGAAATATTTCCATTAATAGTCATGTTGCCGTGCGTTATTAAATTTTTAATAGATGTATTATCATCTACTGTCATGTTACCTGCAACTTTAAATATACCAGCAGATAAACTGCCTTTTATAGCTATACTTCCTGCAACTACCCCGGAAGCAGTTTTTAAGTCTCCATTTATTGTACAATCCCCGGTAGTTTTGATGTATGCACAGTCAACAGAGCTATTAAAAATCCCATTTCCTACTACCGAAACATGATTAAATAAGCCGCCTGCAGAAGTATTATCGCCAACAATCTTTATATCTTGCCTTTTCTCAAAATCCATGATAAGCACTCCTTTACATCTTTTTAAATTCCTTAACATTCGCATTATCATCTTTTTCAAATTTATCCTTGTATTCTACAATGTCGATATTTGAACCCGGGCCAATTTTGACGTTTTTACCTCTTACAATTTTTGCATTGGTGTACTCTATATAAATATCATCGCCTTCAACAGTGTCCACAATCAATCTTTGTGATGTAGAAAATGTCTCCAAGATTTTTCCAAAGAAATTTATATTGTTTGTATTGTCTTTGTAAACATTGATACTTTGACCACCAATTTCTCTCACTTTACATTTTGCAAAGAGGCTTATATCTATATTTTCCGCATTTAAAAGTCCGTTTATGGTAAAACCACCTCGTGAAATAAATATCTCTGAATTTAAGTCATCATTTACCTTAAGCACACCATATATCTTGACTTTTTCAGCATTTACACCATCAGCCACATTTAATGAGCCTTCGACAGTTAATTCTTGGCACTTAATATCTCCATTTACATTATTGACCCCACTTACAAGGATGCTATCTGCTTTTATGTTGCCATCTACTTTCGAAACACCACTGCATTTAAAATCTGTGCATTCTACATCGCCTTTTATTCCCATAACACCGCTGATTATGACGTTTCGATACTTACCACCAGCAGAGTCTCCTACGCCACTGCCAATTAAATCATTTAAGTTTTCACTACTCATTAAGCTCGCCCCCATTTACTAAATTTATTTTTAATTCTTCAATAATTCCCGCAACATTCAGCCTTTTAATGATTTTCGCACCTGACTCGAAATAAACTTCAGACCCACTTGATACCAAAAAACATGTAGATACTCCAAACTTTCTCACAAATAATAGATCACAATTCTTCCCATTGAATTTATTGTAATTTTCTTTCAAAGTTTCTAAAATAATTTTTCCTTCTTCAAGATTTATATCTCCTGCAATTATCATTTCATCAACAATGTAAATATATAGAATGGAGTTAAATGAAAACTCTTTTTCTTCTCCAAACGTCTTTATATACAGCTCCAAAGATATTAACGAAACAATGTTGCGTTTTTTTATCTCATCTAAGCTTAATACAATCTCTGCTGGATTAGGCGAAAGCATATTTGCAAGATCGTCCAATGATAAATCATCTTTCATGCTTAGAATTTTATTTACTCTTTCAAGAATCTTAGCTTTAGGGAAAAATGTCTCTTGTCCTGTAAATGTAGACTTTCTTATAAACCATTCCTCCGGAATAAGATTTTTTCTTTTCCACCTGTAAAGCTGCCCGTAGGAAATACCAGTAATCTCAAGCAACTCCTTTTTCGATATTAAATCATTGTTATCCACTAACACTCACCTCCACATAAATAGTATAACATAACACTGTTACGTTGTAAATAGATTCGATAAAATTTTTAAACAAAACACCGATTGTAGTGTATTTTATATTATTGTATAATCAATCTAAAGAACGATACTTGGAGGCATATTATGAAATTAACTTTAGATGATAGAATAATAGATTCAATTAAATTTATAGGTGAAAAATATAATAATATTGATAAAATTGTAATATATGGTTCAAGAGCAAGAGGAGATAATAGAAAGACCAGTGATGTAGATATTGCTGTATACTGCAAAGATAATTCACATAAAGGTGCAATTTATTGCGATTTAGATGATATAAATACTCTGTTAAAACTTGATATAGTTTTTATAGATGATAATACTGACAAAAAGTTATTAGATAATATTAACCGGGATGGTGTTATTATATATGAAAAACAATAATAAACTTGAAAATTTTATAAAGGCATTAGATAGATTAAAAGAAGGCTTATTACAATATGATGAGGAAGACGAACTTCAAAGGGATGGGATAATTCAAAGGTATGAATTTACTTTTGAACTTGCTTGGAAAACTTTAAAAGAAGTTTTTGAAGATGAAGGCTTAGTTGGATTAAATTCACCAAAAACCGTATTAAGAGAAGCATATTCATCAGGATTAATTGATGATGAAAAAATATGGCTTGATATGCTTGTAGACAGAAATGCTACATCGCACATATATAGTCAAAGTAATGCAATAGAAATATGTAAAAGAATAAAGGAAATATATATCGACAAATTAGAAGAGCTAAAAGATAAAATACTTGAGAGGTTAAATCAAATATAGATATTTTGGATTCTACTCATTTGACAACAAAAACCTCAATCCGGTTTTAGAGAAATTTCGAAATTCAGCACATTTTCTTTAATAGGGGCCGAATTTCAGAACTGACATCCAGATGGTGTATCTATGTACAAATATGATTTACTATGAAAACTTATTATATAAGTAGCTAAAAAAGCGCAGACTTCCCCTACAGCTTTAAAAATAGACTTTAAAGGGAATTAATGGTAATATTTATATTTGTTGTGTGGCAATTTCAGGTTCCCATCCTAATTCATATAGTTTTTTTAGGTAGGAATTAATCTTTCGCTCCTTGTTAAACTGATTATAATAATCTTCTCCAAGCTCTTTATACGGTTTATTTTCTTTAAGCATATGGTAAATGGCAATCAACATTGAGTGAGCTACTGCCACTATTGCTCGGTTCTTTCCGCGTCTTACAACTAAACGTTGGTATTGTGCATAAAAGAATGTTCCTTCTTTTTTTACTGCAGATTTTGCACATTGAATTAAGGTGGTTTTTAATGTCTTATTCCCCTTCGTCGTTTTGCTGTTTCGTCGTTTGCCTGCACTTTCATTGTTGCCTGGGG
>NZ_JBPODR010000035.1:0-15075 GCF_051201035.1 Thermoanaerobacterium thermosulfurigenes | reverse complement strand
GAATTAATAACACCGATAGCGATGGAAGAAGGATTAAAATTTGCTATAAGAGAAGGCGGACACACAGTAGGAGCCGGTGTTGTTTCCAAGATTCTGTCATAAAAAGGGCTGGGTATTTTACCTGGCTTTTTTTGAGTCTATACAATTAGATTGACATAAATTAATATTTATGATAAAGTTTTAAAAGTAGTTTTAAATTCCGGGAGGTGGAATTGTTGCGGGTTAAGATCACATTAGCTTGCACGGAATGTAAGCAGAGAAACTATAATACTACTAAAAACAAGAAGAACGATCCTGATAGGATAGAGCTTATGAAATACTGTAAGTTCTGCAGAAAACATACATTGCATAAAGAGACAAGGTAAAAAACAAGTTATAAAGGGATGTGATTCGATGGCTGCCGATGAAAGGAGAAAAGTCGGGAAGTTTTTTAGGGAAATAAAAGCCGAGATGAAGAAAGTTACGTGGCCAACAAGAGATAATTTGATTGCATATACAGAAGTTGTACTGGTTGTGGTAATAGCATTTACATTGTTGATATTCCTTGCAGACTCGGCCTTTAGCTATCTACTGAAATTAATTATAAAAAGTTAAAGGAGGATGGGGTTTATCCCCAAATCGATGATGTCTGAAACAAATTCAGCTAAATGGTATGTAGTCCATACTTATTCCGGATATGAAAATAAGGTTAAAGCGAATCTGGAAAAGTCTGTTGAAAATAGAAATCTTCAAAATTTAATACATCAAGTCGTAGTTCCGACTGAAAAAGTGGTAGAGATAAAAGACGGCAAAAAGAAATCTGTTGACAGAAAGGTATTTCCGGGATACGTACTGGTGAAGATGGTAATGAATGATGAATCATGGTATGTGGTAAGAAATACCAGAGGCGTAACTGGCTTTGTTGGGCCTGGATCTAAACCTGTACCACTTACTGAAGCGGAAGTGAGAAGCTTAGGCATTAAGGAGATACAGACGTCAGTAGATATAAAAGTAGGCGATAGTGTTAGGGTTATTGCCGGACCACTTGAGAATTTCATCGGTGTTGTTGAAGAGATTTACCTTGACAGACAAAAGGCTAAAGTTTTGATTTCGATGTTTGGCAGAGAAACCCCAGTGGAATTTGACTTTGTCCAGATTCAAAAAATTCAATAGATGACATGAATTAGGAGGTGTAAACATGGCTAAAAAAGTTGCTGCAGTTGTCAAGATACAGTTACCTGCAGGAAAGGCTACACCAGCTCCACCAGTAGGTACAGCTCTTGGACCACATGGTGTCAATATAATGGGTTTTTGTAAGGAGTTTAATGAAAAGACGGCAAAACAAGCTGGTTTGATCATTCCTGTAGTTATTACCATATATGCAGATAGGTCATTTTCATTCATCACTAAGACACCACCTGCGGCTGTGCTTTTAAAGAAGGCTGCTGGCATTGAAAGTGGTTCACCACAGCCTAACAAGCAAAAAGTCGCAAAGATTTCAAAGGATAAAGTAAGAGAAATAGCAGAACTGAAGATGAAAGACTTAAATGCATCAGATATTGAGGCAGCTATGAGAATGATAGCTGGTACTGCGAGAAGCATGGGTATTGAAATTGAACAGTGATTGTTAAGTGGGAGGACTTATGTCCGAAAAATACCACAAGGAGGTAAAGTATAGTATGAAACATGGTAAAAAATATTTAGATAGTGTGAAATTAATAGACAAGACAAGATTGTATGATGCAAATGAAGCCGTTGATTTGGTTTTGAAGACTGCAAAGGCAAAATTTGATGAGACGGTTGATCTGTCGGTAAGGCTTGGCGTCGATCCAAGACATGCGGATCAACAGGTCAGAGGAACTGTAATACTTCCTCACGGAACAGGTAAAACGGTTCGAGTTTTAGTTTTTGCAAAAGGCGATAAAGCAAAAGAGGCTGAAGCTGCTGGTGCTGAATATGTCGGAGCTGAAGAATTAGTTGCAAAGATTCAAAATGAAAACTGGTTTGACTATGATGTTGTTATAGCTACGCCAGATATGATGGGTGTTGTAGGTAGACTTGGTAAGGTCTTAGGACCAAAAGGCTTAATGCCAAACCCAAAAGCGGGTACAGTCACATTTGATATTGAGAAGGCAGTAAAAGACGTGAAAGCTGGTAAAATTGAGTACAGAGTTGACAAAAATTCAATAATCCATGTACCTATTGGAAAAGTTTCTTTTGGACAAGAGAAATTGGTTGAGAATTTTAAGACGATAATGGATGCTATAATAAGATCTAAACCTGCAGCAGCAAAAGGACAATATTTGAGAAGCGTTGTCCTCTCATCGACGATGGGACCTGGAATCAAGGTTAATCCGCAAAGAATCGTGTGATAGCTGTTGACATAAAACCATAATAGTGATATACTTTTAAAGTAAAATTGAAAACTTACCGTAGACAGTAGGTGTGGCAACACATAAATCCTACCGAGGTTTTTGATAAAGCAAAGAAGGATCCTCATGTCTACGGTGGATCCTTTTAATATTTAAGACGGGAGGTGTAAGTTTGAGCACAGCGAGGGAAGCTAAGGAAAAAGTTGTTAGCGAGTTTAAAGATAAACTGGGAAGAGCACAATCCGTCATATTTACCAGCTATAGTGGATTGACAGTGGAAGACGATACTGCTTTAAGGAGAAAGTTTAAAGAAGCCAACGCTGAATATAAAGTATACAAAAATACTTTGATGTGGCGTGCGGCACAAGAACTGGGTTACACTGACTTAAAAAAGTACTTAGAAGGACCGACATCAGTATCTTTTGGGTACGATGACCCTGTTACACCTGCTAAAATTCTGGTTGAATTCTTAAAGAACAATAAAGGCTTAGAATTAAAAGCAGGTATTGTAGATGGCAAGATAGTGGGACCAGAAGAAATAAAAGCGCTGTCCGAATTGCCATCGAAAGAAGAACTTATTGCAAAAGCACTTGGCAGCATGAAGGCACCTATAAACAACCTTGTGTATGTATTGTCTGGTACATTGAGAAGTCTTGTAATAGCTTTAAATGCTGTTAAAGAGAAAAAAGAAGCACAATAACACAATAAAAATAAAAATGGAGGTATATGTAATGAATAAGGAAGAAATCTTAGAAGCCATAAAAAATATGACAGTATTAGAATTAGCTGATTTAGTAAAAGCTTTGGAAGAAGAGTTTGGAGTTTCAGCAGCAGCACCTGTTGCTGTAGCAGCAGCACCTGCAGCAGGAGCAGCAGCAGCACCTGCTGAGGAGAAGACTGAATTTGATGTTATATTGTCAGATGTAGGTTCAGAAAAAATAAAAGTAATAAAAGTTGTTAGAGAGGTTACAAATCTTGGCTTAAAAGAAGCAAAAGACCTTGTTGAAGGTGCTCCAAAGCCAATTAAAGAAGGCGTAAGCAAAGATGAAGCAAATCAGATAAAAGCAAAATTTGAAGAAGTTGGAGCAAAAGTAGAAATAAAATAATTAAAATAAGTGTATTTTTAGGAAAAAAAAGCATTCGTTAAGAGTGCTTTTTTTCTTTTAATTGAATATCTCTTATTGACATGCTTTTGCCATTGTGGTAATATTATATATTGCATTAACAGTGTCATTTATTACATAAATTAAAATACGACAAGAAAATTTTTTATAGCATGTAAATAATAGAATATTTGTATGTATTCTGGTAAATAATAATTATGTCTTTCTGTATATTATCCAAAAGCTTTCTCTTTTGGTTATTTTAAATTTATAAGGGGTGAAGTGGATGTTACATCCTGTTGATGCCGGCTACAAGAAGCGAATGAGCTTTGCAAGGATTGAAGAAGTCTTGGATATGCCTAATTTGATCGAAGTTCAAAAAAATTCCTATAAGTGGTTTTTGGAAGAAGGTTTAAGGGAAGTTTTCCGAGACATTTCTCCAATTGAGAGTTTTACCGGCAATTTGTCTTTAGAATTTCTAGACTATAAGCTTGATGACAATCCTAAATACTCTGTAGAGGAATGCAAAGATAGGGATACTACTTATGCGGCACCAATGAAAGTAAAGGTAAGATTGACTAATCGCGATACCGGTGAAATCAAGGAATCAGAAGTTTTTATGGGTGATTTTCCTTTGATGACCGACAAAGGCACTTTCATAATAAATGGTGCAGAGCGTGTCATCGTCAGTCAGTTGGTGAGATCGCCAGGAGTATATTACGAACAACAGTTTGATAAATTAGGGAAAAAGCTATTTTTTGCAACTGTTATACCAAATAGAGGTGCATGGCTGGAATACGAAGAAGATTCAAATGATATCTTTTCTGTTAGAATAGACAGGACGAGGAAAGTTCCAATTACTGTTTTTTTAAGGGCTTTAGGTTATGGGACAGATGCACAGATATTAGATCTTTTTGGAGAAGATGAAAGGATAAAAGCAACACTTGATAAAGATACTACGAAATCTGAAGAAGAAGGTTTGCTTGAGGTATATAAAAGATTGAGGCCTGGTGAACCACCTACAGTTGAAAGCGCTAAAAGTTTGTTATACTCTTTATTCTTTGATCCAAAAAGATACGACCTCGCGCATGTTGGTCGTTATAAATTTAATAAAAAGCTTGCACTAAGTTCAAGGCTGACAAATCAAAAGGCTGCTACAAAGATAGTTAATCCACTGACGGGTGAAATCATTGTTGAGGAAGGTCAAAGAATATCAAGAGAGACTGCTAAAAAAATCCAGGATTGCGGTATAAATGAAGTTGAAGTGCTTGTTGAAGGAAGACCAGTGAAGATAATTGGCAATAATACTGTTGATATTAATGAATATCCGCTTTCTTTTGATGTTTCAGATCTAAAGATAAAAGAGAAAGTTCATTTGACTGTTTTAAAAGAGATCCTTAATAATTTTTCAAGCGAAGATGAGATAAAAAATGAGATAAGAAGAAGATTGGACGAATTAATACCTAAACATATTACTAAAGATGATATAATTGCTTCTGTAAATTACAATTTAAATCTTTCCTACGGTGTTGGGTTTGTTGATGATATTGATCACCTTGGGAATAGAAGGCTTAGATCAGTTGGCGAATTGCTTCAAAATCAGTTTAGAATAGGTCTATCAAGGATGGAAAGAGTAGTTAGGGAAAGAATGACTATACAGGATGTCAGCGAAATTACTGCTCAAAATTTGATAAATATTAGGCCTGTTGTTGCTGCAATTAAGGAGTTTTTTGGAAGTTCACAGCTTTCACAGTTTATGGATCAGACAAATCCCCTTGCAGAGCTGACTCACAAGAGAAGATTAAGTGCATTAGGTCCTGGAGGACTAAGTAGAGAAAGAGCCGGAATGGAAGTTAGGGATGTCCATCACACGCATTACAGCAGGATGTGTCCTATAGAAACGCCTGAAGGACCAAACATAGGACTTATAGGTTCTCTTGCTACATATGCAAGGATTAATGAATATGGATTTATTGAAGCTCCTTATAGAAAAGTGGATAAATCGACAGGTAAAGTTCTCAATGAGATTGTGTATATGACTGCAGATGTGGAAGATGAATATGTAATCGCTCAAGCAGATGAGCCTCTTGATGAAGAAAATAGATTTATAAATGAGAGAGTTACAGTCCGCTCAAAAGACGATATTTTGTCAGTGCCCAGAGAAGAAGTGGATTTTATGGATGTTTCACCGAAACAGGTGGTTTCTGTCGCTACCGCAATGATTCCTTTTTTGGAAAATGACGATGCAAACAGGGCTCTGATGGGTTCAAACATGCAGAGGCAGGCTGTTCCGCTTCTTGTTCCGCAGGCACCTATCGTTGGAACTGGAATTGAGTACAAAGCTGCCAGGGATTCAGGTGTTGTAAATATTGCCAGAAACAGTGGGATAGTAGAAAGAGTTACAGCAGATAAAATAGTCATAAAGACAGATGATGGAAGACGAGACGAGTACGAACTTCTTAAATTTAAGAGGTCGAACCAGGGAACTTGCATAAATTGTAGACCGATAGTAAATGAAGGGGATCGTGTTGAAAAAGGACAGGTTATAAGCGATGGACCTTCTACAGAGTTGGGTGAAATTGCACTTGGACGCAATGTATTGGTTGGATTTATGCCTTGGGAAGGTTACAATTACGAGGATGCTATTTTAATTAGCGAAGAACTTGTAAAAGAAGATGCTCTTACATCTATCCATATTGAGGAATACGAATCAGAAGCCAGAGATACGAAATTAGGACCTGAAGAAATAACAAGGGATATTCCCAATGTTGGCGAAGAAGCATTAAAGGATTTAGACGAGAGAGGAATCATACGCATCGGTGCAGAGGTTACGGCTGGAGATATTCTCGTAGGGAAAGTGACTCCAAAAGGTGAAACAGAGCTTACTGCAGAAGAAAGACTATTAAGAGCTATATTTGGAGAGAAAGCAAGGGAAGTCAGAGATACTTCTTTAAGAGTTCCACATGGTGAAGGCGGTATAGTTGTAGATGTCAAAGTGTACACGAGAGAAAATGGCGATGAACTGCCTCCAGGAGTAAATGAGATGGTGAGAGTTTTTATCGCACAGAAAAGGAAGATATCTGTCGGCGATAAGATGGCAGGTAGGCACGGAAACAAAGGTGTCGTTTCAAGGATACTTCCTGTTGAGGATATGCCATTTTTACCCGATGGTACACCACTTCAGATTTGTTTGAACCCTCTTGGTGTTCCTTCCCGTATGAATATCGGTCAGGTTCTGGAAGTCCACTTGGGACTTGCAGCAAAAGCTTTGGGGTGGTACATGGCTACGCCGGTATTTGATGGTGCCCATGAGGAAGATATACAAGAGCTGCTTGAAAAAGCGGGATTCTCGCCAGATGGAAAGATACAGCTTTACGATGGAAGAACAGGTGAACCTTTTGACCATCCAGTTACTGTTGGATATATGTACATGCTCAAGTTGCATCACCTTGTTGATGATAAAATGCATGCTAGGTCTACAGGGCCATATTCGCTTGTCACACAACAGCCACTTGGCGGTAAAGCACAGTTTGGTGGTCAGAGATTTGGTGAGATGGAAGTATGGGCGCTTGAAGCATACGGTGCTGCTCATACATTGCAAGAGATACTTACAGTTAAGTCTGATGATATAACGGGACGTGTTAAAACATACGAATCTATAGTCAAAGGTGAAAATATACCAGAACCAGGTGTTCCAGAGTCATTTAAGGTTCTTGTTAAAGAGTTGCAAAGTCTTTGCCTTGATGTTAAAGTATTGACGGAAGATAATCAAGAAGTAGCACTAAAAGAATTTGAAGATGACGACGATGATGACATTTCAGAAGATACGATAAACATCAATATTGAGGGAAGAGAAGATGCGCCGCCAGAAGTAAATTATGGCGAAGAATTTAACGAAGATTTTGATGAAGATAAGGATGCATTTGACGATCTTAACTTTGAACCTAACGATATAGACTTTGGCGATAGTGACAGCTTTGATGATGATTATGATTTATAAAATTATTATGAAGGGAGCGAAACTCCTTGTTTGAGCTTAAAAATTTTGATTCGATGAAAATAGGACTTGCTTCACCCGAAAAGATAAGGGAATGGTCAAGAGGTGAAGTGAAAAAACCTGAGACTATAAATTACAGGACCTTAAAGCCAGAAAGAGAAGGATTGTTTTGTGAAAAGATATTTGGACCTACGAAGGACTGGGAATGCCATTGTGGCAAGTACAAGAGAGTAAGATACAAAGGTGTTATATGTGATAGATGTGGCGTTGAGGTTACGAGGTCGAAAGTTAGACGTGAAAGAATGGGGCATATTGAACTTGCTGCCCCTGTTTCCCATATATGGTATTTCAAGGGCATACCAAGCCGCATGGGACTGATACTTGACATGTCGCCGAGAGCCCTTGAAAAAGTTTTGTATTTTGCGTCTTATGTCGTGATAGATCCCGGTGAGACTAACCTTTCTAAGAAGCAGCTTTTAAGCGAGAAAGAGTACAGAGAGTATTTAGATAAGTACGGCAATAAGTTTAAAGCAGGCATGGGTGCCGAGTCTATAAAAGAACTTCTCCAAGAGATAGACCTTGAGAAATTGTCAAAAGAGTTAAAGGCTGAAATTAGGGAGTCAACGGGTCAAAAGCGCGTCAGAGCAATAAGAAGATTAGAAGTTGTGCAAGCATTTTTGGATTCAGGCAATAAGCCTGAATGGATGATACTTGACGTCATACCTGTAATTCCACCTGACTTAAGACCAATGGTTCAATTGGATGGTGGAAGGTTTGCAACATCGGATTTGAACGATCTTTATAGAAGGGTCATAAATAGAAACAATAGATTGAAAAGACTTCTTGACTTAGGCGCTCCTGACATCATAGTCAGAAATGAGAAGAGAATGTTGCAGGAAGCTGTTGATGCCCTTATTGATAATGGCAGAAGAGGAAGACCAGTTACAGGTCCTGGCAACAGACCACTGAAGTCTTTGTCTGATATGCTAAAAGGTAAGCAAGGAAGGTTTAGGCAAAACTTGTTAGGTAAGAGGGTAGACTATTCTGGACGTTCTGTTATAGTAGTTGGTCCGGAATTAAAGCTTTATCAGTGCGGTCTTCCTAAAGAGATGGCTCTTGAGCTTTTCAAGCCTTTTGTGATGAAAAGGCTTGTTGACAAAGGAATAGCACAGCATATAAAAAGCGCAAAGAGAATGGTTGAGAAAGTCCGCCCAGAAGTGTGGGATGTTTTAGAAGATGTAATCAAAGAGCATCCAGTTCTTTTAAACAGAGCACCTACACTACACCGTTTAGGCATACAGGCATTTGAACCTGTCTTAGTAGAAGGCAGAGCTATAAAGCTTCATCCTTTGGTATGTACAGCTTACAACGCTGACTTTGATGGAGACCAGATGGCAGTCCACGTTCCTTTGACTGTAGAGGCGCAAGCAGAAGCAAGATTTTTAATGTTGGCTGCTAATAACATATTAAAGCCACAGGATGGAAAGCCTGTCATGACACCTACTCAAGATATGGTTTTAGGGTGCTACTATCTGACAGGCGATGAAGACGGCGTCTTAGGTGAAGGCAGACTATTTAAAGATTATGAAGAAGCTCTTATGGCCTATCAATTAGGTCAAATAAACATCCATGCTAAGATAAAAGTGAGAATGAAGAGAGAGGTAAATGGCGAGATCAAGACTAAAGTCATCGAGACCACTATAGGAAAACTTATATTTAATTCAGCTATTCCTCAAGATTTAGGTTTTGTAGATAGGACAAATCCTGATACCATGTTTGATTTGGAAGTATCTACATTAGTCGATAAGTCGAAATTAGGCAAGATATTGGACAGAGTATACAGAGTGCATGGACCTACAAAGACCGCTGAAACCTTAGACAAGATAAAAGCTTTAGGATATCAATATTCTACTAAGGCTGCATTGACTGTTAGCGTTTCTGATATGGCAATACCTGAAGAGAAGAAGACCCTTTTAAATGAAGCTGACGAAGCAGTTAAGAAAATAGATGCTCAGTTTAGGCGTGGTCTCATTTCAGAAGAAGAAAGGTACGAAAGCGTCATTAGAACGTGGAACATGACGACAGAAAAAGTAAGTGACGCTCTCATGGCTAATCTTGATAGATTCAATCCTATATTCATGATGGCTCATTCAGGTGCAAGAGGTAGCAAAAATCAGATAAAGCAGTTAGCTGGTATGAGAGGATTGATGGCTAACCCTGCAGGTAGGATAATTGAGCTTCCTATAAGGTCTAACTTTAGAGAAGGACTCAACGTTTTGGAATTCTTTATTTCTACTCACGGTGCCAGAAAGGGCTTAGCTGATACAGCTTTAAGAACTGCCGACTCAGGTTATTTAACACGAAGGCTTGTAGATGTAAGCCAGGATGTGATAATCAGGGAAGATGATTGCGGCACAGATGAAGGAATTTACGTAACTGAGATTAAGGAAGGCAATGAAGTAATAGAAAAGCTTGCAGATAGATTAAGCGGAAGAATATCATTGGAAGACATAAAAGATCCTATTACAGGCGAAATAATAGTAAAGAAAAATACGATGATTTCTGAAGAAGATGCAGAGAGGATTGAAGAATTAGGCATCAAAAAGGTTAAGATAAGATCGCTTTTGACGTGCAAATCAAAACATGGCGTCTGCAGGATGTGCTATGGAAGGAACTTGGCTACCGGTTCACAAGTTGAGATTGGCGAGGCTGTCGGTATAATCGCAGCGCAGGCTATAGGAGAACCAGGTACACAGCTTACAATGAGGACTTTCCATACCGGCGGTGTTGCTGGTGCTGATATAACACAAGGTTTACCGAGGGTTGAAGAGTTGTTTGAAGCGAGAAAGCCAAAAGGATTAGCTGTCATATCTGAGATACCAGGTATTGTCAAAATAAATGAAACCAAAAAGAAGAGAGAAGTTGTAATAACAGACAATGAAAATAATATTTCAAAGACATACCTTATACCTTACGGATCAAGGCTTAAAGTTCAAGATGGCCAGTACATCGAAGCAGGCGACGAGCTTACAGAAGGATCTGTAAATCCGCATGATATATTGAAGATAAAAGGATTATTTGCGGTTCAGACGTATTTATTGCAGGAAGTTCAAAAAGTATATAGACTACAAGGTGTTGAAATAAACGACAAACACATCGAGGTAATAATACGTCAAATGATGAGGAAGATTAAGATTGAAGATTCTGGAGATACATCAATGATGCCTGGTGAACTGGTAGATATGTTTGCTTTTGAAGAAGAAAACAGAAAGGCCTTGGAGAAAGGCTTAAGGCCAGCTTCAGGAACGAGAGCCCTTTTAGGAATCACAAAAGCTGCACTTGCTACAGATTCATTCTTATCTGCTGCATCATTCCAAGAGACAACCAGAGTTTTGACTGATGCAGCTATAAAAGGAAAGGTTGATCCTTTGATAGGTCTTAAGGAAAATGTCATAATTGGTAAACTGATTCCGGCAGGAACTGGTTTGTCAAGGTACAGAAACATTGTCGTTAAGACTGCAGGTCAATCAGAAAGTGAAGAAAATGCTGCTGAAAGTGATAATGTGGAGGCAGATGTAAAATAATATCTATTGTTGACAGAGATTGACCTTAATGATAAAATATTTAAGTGTGTTAAAAACTACTTCCATGTAGGGAGGAAGAACTTAATGAGTTCAAGTAAAAGCAGTTCTTCTAAAATGGTTATAGGAGCGAAGCAGACATTTAAAGCCGTTACAAATGATAAAGCTGCTAAAGTATATATTGCTCGGGATGCTGAAGAACATGTAACTAAAAAAATCATTGATGCTTGTAATTCAAAGTCTATCGAAATAGTTTATATAGACACAATGAGTGAATTAGGTGATATGTGCGGCATTGATGTTGGAGCAGCTACTGCTGCTGAATTAAAGTAAGAGCAATCAGATTTATCCCCTATTTAGGGGATAAATCTTCTAAAAATTGGAAGGAGGTGGAATGATGCCGACAATCAATCAATTAGTAAGAGAAGGAAGAAAGAAAGTTAAATATAAATCTGCATCCCCGGCATTAAAAGGTAATCCTCAAAAGAGGGGTGTTTGCACAGTTGTTAAAACTACAACACCAAAGAAGCCAAACTCTGCTTTAAGAAAGATAGCAAGGGTAAGACTTGTCAATAACACTGAAGTTACAGCATATATACCGGGTATTGGTCATAATCTTCAAGAGCACTCTGTTGTACTTATAAGAGGTGGAAGGGTAAAAGATTTGCCTGGTGTTAGATACAAAATTATAAGAGGAACACTTGATGCAGCTGGAGTTGCAAACAGGAAACAAGCTCGCTCGCAATATGGTGCTAAAAAACCTAAATGATAGGAGGGATAGTGAATGCCTAGAAAAGGCTATGTAGCAAAACGCGATGTGCTACCAGATCCAGTATATAATAGCAAAAAAGTGACAAAGTTAATAAATAAGATAATGTACAGTGGCAAGAGAGGTATAGCACAGAAGATATGCTACGGTGCATTTGATTTAATACGAGAAAAAACTGGTAGAGATCCATTAGAAGTATTTGAAGAGGCATTGAACAATGTCATGCCTGTTCTTGAAGTAAAGCCGAGACGTGTAGGTGGTGCTACTTACCAAGTACCTGTTGAGGTAAGGCCTGAGAGAAGGCAAACTCTTGGAATCAGATGGATCATTGACTTTGCAAGAAAAAGAAGCGGAAGGACAATGGTTGAGAAGTTAGCAGCTGAAATCATGGATGCGGCAAATAATACAGGTGCTAGCGTCAAGAAAAGAGAAGATACACATAAAATGGCTGAAGCAAATAAAGCATTCGCACATTACAGATGGTAATGATGGTGATGGTAGTGTGTATTATATGGGCAGGAAAGGAGGATATAAATGCCTAGAGATTACAGCTTAGATAAAGTTAGGAATATTGGAATAATGGCGCATATAGATGCTGGCAAAACTACTACTACCGAAAGAATACTGTTTTATACAGAAAAAGTCCATAAAATAGGTGAAGTGCATGAGGGAAATGCTACAATGGACTGGATGGAGCAAGAGCAGGAAAGAGGTATTACGATAACTTCTGCTGCTACAACATGCTATTGGAAAGATCATAAGATAAATATAATAGATACGCCGGGACACGTGGACTTTACAGTTGAGGTAGAGCGCTCTTTAAGAGTGTTAGATGGTGCAGTTGCAGTCTTTTGCGCAAAGGGTGGCGTTGAGCCACAATCAGAGACGGTTTGGAGACAGGCTGATAAGTACAGAGTCCCAAGATTGGCTTATGTAAATAAGATGGACATAATGGGTGCGGACTTTTTTAATGTAATTAAAATGATGAAAGAAAGATTGAACGCAAATCCTGTAGCGATACAGCTTCCTATAGGGAAAGAGGATACGTTTGTTGGGATTATTGACTTGATTAAGATGCGCGCTATCATATACGAAGATGATTTAGGAACAGTGTCAGACGAAGTTGAGATTCCTGCAGATTTAAAGGATTTAGCGGAAGAGTATAGAGAAAAGCTATTAGAAGCTGTTTCAGAGCAAGATGAAGTTTTGATGGAAAAATACTTAGAAGGTCAAGAGATTACAGAAGAGGAAATACACGCTGCTTTAAGAAAGGGAACTATCAACAACGAGCTGGTGTGCGTAACTTGTGGTTCTTCTTACAAGAACAAAGGTGTTCAGCCTATGCTGGATGCTGTCGTAAGGTATTTGCCATCTCCTATAGATATTCCTGCTGTAAAGGGCATGAAGCTTAATAGCGATGAGGAGATAGAGAGAAAGGCAGATGACAACGAACCATTTTCAGCACTTGCTTTTAAGATAATGGCTGACCCTTACGTTGGAAAGCTTGCGTTTTTTAGAGTATATTCAGGAACTTTGGAAGCAGGTTCATATGTTTTAAATTCCACAAAAGGGAAGAAAGAGAGAATAGGAAGAATTCTCCAGATGCACGCTAACCACAGGAAGGAAATTGACAAAGTTTATACAGGTGATATAGCTGCAGCAGTTGGACTGAAAGATACAACTACAGGAGATACATTGTGCGATGAAAATCAGCCTATTCTATTAGAGTCAATGGAGTTTCCTGAACCTGTTATAAGAGTTGCAATAGAGCCAAAAACTAAAGCTGCTCAGGATAAAATGGCAGTAGCTCTTCAAAAACTGGCTGAAGAAGATCCTACATTTAAGACGTACACAGATCAAGAGACAGGCCAGACTATTATAGCTGGTATGGGCGAATTGCACTTGGAAATCATAGTCGACAGAATGAAGAGAGAATTTAATGTAGAGTGCAACGTTGGTAAACCACAAGTTGCATACAAAGAGACTATAACAAAACCTGTACGTGTGGAAGGAAAATTCATAAGACAGTCAGGTGGACGTGGTCAGTATGGTCATGTATGGCTTGAAATGGAGCCTTTAGAGAGAGGTCAAGGGTATCAATTTGAAAATAAGATAGTCGGTGGTGTCATACCAAAAGAATACATTCCTTCAGTAGATGCCGGTGTGCAGGAAGCAATGGAAAATGGCATCCTTGGAGGATACGAAGTTGTTGACGTTAAAGTTTCATTAGTTGACGGTTCATACCATGAAGTCGACTCATCTGATATGGCATTTAAGATAGCAGGTTCAATGGCTTTCAAAGAAGGTATGAAAAAGGGCGGAGCTGTTCTTTTAGAGCCTATAATGGAAGTGGAAGTCGTTGTTCCTGAGGAATATATGGGCGACGTAATGGGTGACATAAACTCAAGACGTGGAAGAATCGAAGGTATGATGGATAGAGCTGGTGCGAAAGTCATAAGAGGCATGGTTCCACTGGCTGAAATGTTTGGATATGCTACAGACCTTCGTTCAAAAACTCAAGGAAGAGGTACTTATACGATGCAATTTAGCCATTATGAAGAAGTACCTAAAAACATTGCTGATCAAATATTAGAAAAAAAATAAAAAAATTAATGTAAGGAGGAAAAGAAATGGCAAAGCAAAAATTCGAAAGAAAGAAACCCCATGCAAACATAGGGACAATAGGACACGTAGACCATGGCAAAACGACATTAACATCAGCAATAACGATAGTATTGTCAAAACAAGGAATGGCACAAGCGACAGCATACGATGAAATAGACAAAGCACCAGAAGAAAAAGCAAGAGGAATCACAATAAACACAATGCACGTAGAGTACGAGACAGAGAAAAGGCACTATGCCCATGTTGACTGTCCAGGACACGCAGACTACGTAAAGAACATGATAACAGGAGCAGCGCAGATGGACGGAGCGATACTGGTAGTATCAGCAGCAGACGGTCCAATGCCACAGACAAGAGAGCACATCCTGTTAGCAAGACAGGTAGGCGTGCCATACATTGTAGTATTCTTAAACAAAGCAGACATGGTAGACGACCAAGAATTAATCGAATTAGTAGAGATGGAAGTAAGAGAGCTCTTAAATGAATATGAATTCCCAGGAGATGACACACCGATAGTAGTAGGTTCAGCATTAAAAGCAATGGAATGCGGATGTGGACAAAGAGACTGTCAATGGTGTGGCAAGATATGGGACTTAATGGATGCAGTTGACAGTTATATACCAACACCAGAAAGAGACGTAGACAAACC
>NZ_JBPODR010000034.1:0-15738 GCF_051201035.1 Thermoanaerobacterium thermosulfurigenes | reverse complement strand
TATTTTATAACTGTTATGACTGTGTCTGGGCACATTATTGCACAAAATCCGCAGCTTATGCATTTTTCTATGTTTTCTTCTTTTATCATGGCTGGATGGTATCCTTTTATGTTTAATTTGTCTTTATCCATTTCTATTATGTGTTTTGGGCATGCTTCAACGCATAGTTCACAGCTTTTGCATAAGTTTTCGTTAAATATGACTTGCTTCAATCTCATCATCTCCATCATATTTTATTCCAAGGTGTTTTCATATAAAGATCTATAGGAAAAACGTCATATCCCATATTTTTAAGCTTTTCAGCTACATCTTTCTTGGCGGCTGTCATCTTTATGGGAATGCCTGTCTTCCTTGATACGTCTTCCGTTACTTCAATCCCTCTTATTACATCGTCTGCAGTCGTCTCGCACGACAGATGTGTGTTATTTACAAGATGCGTCACTTTTATTCTTGCCGCATTTTCTACAAGAGTCATGTATTTTATTGCAGATTCTACATCTTTTGTAAACGGCCTGTTTATATTTATTACAAAAAGCACATCTACATCTTTATCGGCTAATATATTGTGATATTGCCCAAACGCGATTGCTCCTGCATCGTCGCCTCCTATATCAAATACAGCATACTTCTCTTCATTCTGTATGACACTGTATATATCTCTGGATAAGGCCGGCATATCAGCATTCATGTATTTTTCATCCACACCAATTACTTTTATGCCCCATTTATCTAAAAGTTCCTTTCTCACCTCCCTTGGGCGAAAATAGGGATTTACTATATCAAGATCTACTATGTCTACATCATATCCGCATGTCTTTATATACCTTGCGTAATTTATGGCTATTTCTGTTTTGCCTGTGCCATAATGTCCAAGAACTACGGTAAGTCGTTTAAAGTCCATTGTGATCATCCTTCTACTATAAAATAAAGATCATTGAATATTGACATCCACAGATTGTGGATTTACTTTAACTATCTTCAGATTCAAATTTGTAGTCACATTTACTGGCAATGTCTGTGTACCTGTAGTTGCATTTGTAGCATCTACATAAGCATTAAAATCGCTGGAAGTAGCTGAATCTACCACATTCTCCGGACCAGTGACTGTTATCACTATGTTAGGATTTAGAATAGTGACATTTTTGTTGTCGCCACCTTTAACATCTATACTACTTAGTGTGATGTTGTTTGTAACGATTTTTTCAATATCTATAAAAACTTTTGCAGTGCTATCACTTTTCACAAGGCTCACACCATTTGGAAGGTCAAAAGGCACGCTTTCGGTGACAGACGTGTTTTTGCCCGATATGTCTATCTGCTTAGTGTCAACGCTTTTGATGGTATTTAATACAGCATCATCTCCCGTCACATAAACGTACTCAGGCAAGACACTTACTTGTGCAACATCATATCCATCCATAGGTTTGCCAAATATTTTTGCATTTACAGGTACTCTTATGGCCTTGTTCACATCTATATCCACTTTAATATATCCAGGATTCACATCTACGCCTTTGACTTCGTTGCCATTTCTGTCTACCGGTTCAACAGGGACAGATATGCTTACATCCTTTGATTTATTAGTCATATCAACTTGTGCTACAACATCTTTTATCAAATTCACTTTGCTTTCAGGACCGGTAATCACTACTTCACCAGGAGTCACCACGGCAGGCTTCATAGCAAAGCCATCCATTACAGCTCCATTGACCTTTACGTGCACTGGCATCTGTACTCTTGAAACTTTGTCTACATCAAGCTTTACCTCTGAAGGATTTGCAGAAACAAATGTCACATTTTTAGGAAGTGAACTTACTTCAATAGGCACGACATTTATCCCCTTTGTTATTATCCTGCTGACGTCTGCTTCAACCTGTATGTCTGAAGGTCTTACATTCATCACATCGCTTCTTCGTCCTTTAATCCTGACTGTCACCGAGAAATTTTTATCTCCTATAAGCGTCAATCCTTTCTTGTCAAGCGTATTGACATTCACTATATTTACAGGAATATTGCCTACATCATAAGATATCTCTGGGTTCTTCTCACCCATCACATAAAGCCACAATATAAAAGCTATTACAACCGAAAGTATTTTTATAGGTAGGTTTTTACTCAGCATGTTTATTCCCCCATTTGAACCAGTTAGAGCCTTTGCTGTCCTTCACCTTGAACATACTTAAAAGAACTTCTTTTAAAGTCTTTATATCCAAATGCCTTGATATTCTTCCGTTCTGAGCAAGTGATATAGTACCAGTTTCTTCTGAAACTATGACTGATACAGCATCTGACACTTCAGTCACACCTATGGCAGCTCTATGCCTCGTACCAAGCTCAGTGCTTAAATTTTGATTGTCAGTAAGTGGCAAAAAACATCCAGCGGCCATTATCCTATCGCCTCTTATTATAACCGCTCCATCGTGAAGGGGGGTATTTGGTATAAAGGTATTTATGAGAAGCTCACTGGATATTTTAGAATCAAGTGAAATGCCGGTTTCTATCAATTCATTTAAACCAGTATTTCTTTCCAAAACAATCAAAGCACCTATTTTAGATCTGGACAAGAATTGAACAGCATCACATATCTCACTTATGACATCGGCTATATCCTGGACTTCATCGTTTATTATGAAAAAGTTTCTTTTAATAAACTCGCTTCTACCGAGAGATTCTAAAGCTCTCCTCAGTTCCGGCTGAAATACTATTAAAAGTGCTATAACGCCAACAGTCATTGCATTGCTTAAAATATAATTGACTGTCCTAAGCTGCAGCCACTCGCTTAATTTTGTAAGTATTAAAAGAATTATAATTCCTTTAAATAGTTGCTCAGCTCTGGTTTTTCGTATGACTAATATAAGGCGGTACGTTACATAAGCTATTATCGCTATATCTACGATGTCATTTACTCTCATAGTCTTTATTATTTCTATAAGGCCATTGAACAAAAAACTCACCTCTTGAGGCAAAATTGTAAACTAATATAATTTTAGTACTTGCTCATAATAATTATACACTAATAATTCGGAAAATCCTATAAACTTAGTGGATTAAATAAAGAAAAAAGTCATAGAATGACAGTCATTCTATGACTTCAACGATTATATTCTTCTCCTCAACCCGCTTTATGAGAGGATTTATCACATCTCCATGAATCAATACGTCAAAGGCAGATCTCAATGATTTGCCTACTATTATCTCTGTAATATCGTTTTCAGCAGCAAATTCAGCTAAAGCATCTGAAATCTTCTTTCCAACCAATATGGATACTCTGCCACCTAATTTCTGAGCCATCTCAAAGAGTTCAACTAAGATCTTGTGTTCCTTCAAATCTTTATATATATCATTGTTTTTATTCACATACACAACACAAAATTCCCCATTTGTCTCTTTCGCCCTCTCTGCTCCTCTTTCAACAAGCCTTTGGCAGCTCTTTTGCGGAGTAACGCAAACCATAATTCTGCTTTTTACTCCAGGCTCGTAACTTAAAACCATCAGTAAGCCTCCTATCAGGAGAAATAATAACAACTCCAAATATATTATATATTCGATAACATATTAATGTCAATTAATCAAATCACCCGGTTTACTACCACTAAACTTTTTATACCCCATATTTTTCTTAAGATACTCCTTTATATAAATGATATCTTCTTCTGATGGTTCCATGTTGCCATACACTAAATCATTATAAATTTTTGTAATCTTGTCGAAGTCAGAAAAGCCCATATCCAATATTCTATTTTGAAACTCTACAGTGGTTTCACTGTCATATCTTTTAAATCCTCTCCTTTTAAGCCTTTTTAAAATTTTATTGTAGTAGTACAAAAAGGCACTTCTTCTTGAACTAAGATGTCTCTTTAATAAAACATATCTGATAGCTGCAAATATGGCTAATAAAAGAAGCAAAACAACAAATAGTACCATTCTATGCGTATTTTTGTTGGATGTGTTATTTTTGGATAAACCCCCTATAGGTTTATTTTGTACCGAATTTTGGTTGGCATTTGACTTAGTAAGAGGAACAGTGCTACTATCATTCTTTTGCTGTACTGCTGACACATCGCTATTATTAACTGAAGATGCACCTGCATAAGTTTCTTGATAAATTGCCGTCGGCTCAAACGTCACCCAACCGCTGTTTTGAAAAGGCACCTCCACCCATGCATGTGCATAAGATTCTTTTATGTCATATTCACTACCTAATACAGGTTGTGAAGGCATCTTAAATCCTACAACATATCTGGCAGGTAGCCCTATTGTCCTAAGCATTATAACCATTGATGTTGCAAAGTATGTGCAATACCCCTGTTTTAAGTCAAAAAGGAAGTAATCAACAAAATCTCTTCCCTGTGGCGTATCAGGCACATCAAGATTGTATTTATAAGTATTTCTCAAGTACTGCTCGATAGCCTTTACTTTGTCATAATCAGTTTTCTTGTCCTTTGTAATGCTTAATGCAAGTTCTTTCACCCTCTCTGGAAGATTAGAAGGATACTGTAAGTACATGCTCATGTCACTGCTATTTACTACCTTGTCCTTCTCCAGAGAACTTGCACTTATTTCCGTCTTGTAATACTGTACTGTGTACCCGCTTTTCACATGTCTACCTGCTGTCGTCATGGCTAACGTACTTCTATCGTATATATTGCTGATATTTACATGGTAAGGCTGCCAAGGCGAAAAAATAATATTGGTATCCATTGCAACAGGGTAAATCTCCACACTTTTTATCGTGTATTTAATATTTTTATCAAATTCCGGTTGAAAGTAATTATCCCTCCCAAAACTGTGCTGAACTACTGAATTAGTCCATTTGTTGTTTTCATAAGTATCAAACACTTCACCTCTTAAGTACAGACTCTCATCAGCTTCTACCCTCATTACTACTTGATCGCTTACAGTTTCTGGTCCGCCTAAATCTTGAGAAAATGAACTAAAATCTGTTGTAAAGCTATTTGCATCACTTGTACTTCCTATGCCATTTCTCCATGTTTTTGTAAATGGAAATGCAGCGTAAAATTTATCATTTAATGTTTGCCACACTAAAGGGTGAAAATTTTTCGGCGCCGTGTATGCAATAGCCGTGCTTATAGATGAAAACAAAATTGCGATAACCAAAAGACTTGCGATGGAAGCTTTTCCATTTCCCGCTTTTTGATAGTTGATTACTGACATGTTTATAAAACTTGCTGCTACATAGAATACTAAAAAAGCATATGCTTTGTCTACGTAATTGTACCACTGAAAAACTAATACAAGTATGCCAAACAGCATAGTCAAGAAATAACTTTTTAAAATCCTGTTTAAAAAAGTAATAACAAGCGAAATCAAAAAAACACTCAACAAGACTGTTGTAAAAAAGTATTTGTTTGTCAACCGACTAAATCCTTCAGGCCAGTTTGGCTCACTCATGTATATATAAAGCCAATTGACGTATTTATCAATTTCTAATACGACTTTTGTAAGCACATCTTTTCTCATGTAAAAATAATACAAATCAACTAATATGAAAGTTGACAAAAAAGTGACTACAAGCTGAGGTCTCTTTAAGAAAATAGTCGAAAGCGCTACAAACACCAAAGTCAAAGAAGTCACTTCTACAATGTCTACTTTAAAATTCAAGCCGACAAATACCGAGAGAGACAGAATTACTGTCAATAAAGACGTCATAATATACTCAATTATATTGAACTTCCATGTGTACACCTTCATACATATCTCTCCAAGATGTTATTTTTATCCCTAAATTTTCCAGTCTGTTTTTCGTTTTTTCATCCAATCTATCTTTATTGGTATAAAAGATTGCAATGTTTTGATTAATATTGACTTGAGCCAAAACTTTCAATAATGTTTCATCAACGGATGGAGTAACAACAGCCATCGTAGAATCTCGTGGAAGGCCACTTACGTACTCAAACAATTTTTTGCCAAAATCCATTTCATAAATAGGAAACAACTTTAAAGTCAAAAGTTTAATTATACTAAAATCCTTTACTCTGCTACACTGTGCTAACGACCTATTCGTATCGTAATCAATAAGCCGTACAGGGATCCCATTTGTAAGACAATATTTTACTAGTGAAAGCACACACTCTGCCGTCATCTCATCTATAGTCCCGTCATCTGCTTTATAATGATTCTTGTACAAATCCCACAACACAACAACTTCACTTAAAGCCGTATGCTGGTACTCTTTTACATATAATTTTTGCAACTTTGCTGATATCCGCCAATGAACCTTTTTAAGACTATCTCCGTCCACATATTCTCTTAAATTCGCCAAATTTGTGTAATCTTCAAACTGCTTGGCACGACTTGCGAATCCACCTATGTCTAAAGCTAAGGGCAAATCAAAAGCAATATCGTATACCTTAGGATACACCACTATATTATATCGTCTATTGACCGTCTTCTTCATTTGAAATATGCTGAAAGGATCCTTTATCTTTACTGTAATCGGGCCAACAGTATATATCCCTCTTTTTTTAAACAAAACGTTTCTTTTAATAACTTTTTTCTGAAATGGATTCAAATTTGTCGCAATAGGAAAAAAGTTTTTATTATTTTCGTCAATTGACACAAATGCCAGTGGCAAAAACAATTTGTTTTTAATCTTTATGCTGTACTTGACCTTATCGTCAACATAGATTTCGGTGCTGTCAATATAAATTTCTATTGATACAGATAAAATGCCTATTGCGGCATATAAAAAACTTAGCGACAATAAAGCCACATTTACAAAGGAAATATAATACAATATTTCACCGCTGGTAAAAACCGCAAAAAGAAAAGAAACAATGGTAAATGACAATAATAAAATGAAGTTACGCATACTTTCTTACCACCGGAACTTTTACCGTATTCAAAATGTCTTTTATGACGCTTTTTTCATCTACTTTATTAAATCTCATCTCATTTTTTAATATTATCCTGTGAGACAAAACTGGCACACATAAATATTTTACATCATCAGGCAATACGTAAGTGCGCCCTTCTATAAACGCCTTTGCTTGGGCTGCCTTCATCAAATTTAAAGCCGCTCTTGGACTTGCACCTAAAAGAACCATATCTGAATTTCTCGTCTTATTTACTATGTCTATAATATAAATCAATATGTTGTCATCAACATATACAGATTTTACTTCATCTTGCATCTTCAAAATCTCTCTAATTGATACTACTGATTTTAAATCTTCCAGTGGATCTAAAACTTCAAACATCTTAAGCATGTTTATTTCATGCTTCACATCTGGATACCCTAAGCTTATTCTAATCATAAATCTGTCTAACTGCGCTTCAGGTAATCTGTATGTTCCATCGTATTCAATCGGATTTTGCGTGGCAATTACCATAAATGGCCGAGGCAAATGATAAGTATTTCCGTCAACAGTAATCTGCCTTTCTTCCATAGCTTCTAAAAGACTTGATTGTGTCTTAGGAGATGTTCTATTTATTTCGTCTGCCAAAAGAATTTGGCTCATTATAGGACCTTGTTTAAATTCAAAGACACCTTTTTCAGGATTATATATGGAAACTCCAATGACATCTGACGGCAATAAATCCGGCGTAAATTGAATCCTCTTAAAATCTGCACTTATGGATTTAGCCAATGCCTTTACTAATGATGTCTTTCCAACTCCAGGAACATCCTCTATAAGAACATGTCCACCAGATAAAAGCGCTGTAAGGACAAGCTTTACTTCTTCGGCTTTGCCCACTATAACTTTATTTACGTTATCAATAATTTTATTTATGATCTCCATAATTCCTCCATCGTTTCAAATAAATGTTATACACAAATATTTTGCCCAATTTGTATGATTTCTTTACTTTAAGTATACAAAAAAAAGATCCCTTAAACAAGGACTCAAGATTTTTCTTTAAAATACCTATTTACACCTTTGTATATGGCCCACGCTATCTTATATTGATAGTTTTCATCATTTAAAAGCCTCTCTTCCTCAGGGTTGGACATGAAGCCACACTCTATTATCACAGCAGGCATTTTTGCATGCCTCAAAATATAGAATGTACTTGTCTCTTTGGCCATTCGGTCATTGTTGGGATCTAACGTCTTTCTAAGCTCATCTTGGATTATTTCTGCTAAAAGTTTGCCTTCCTTTGAATCTTTTTGATAAAAAACCTGTGCCCCTTTATACCTTGGATCAGGAAAACTATTTAGGTGAATGCTTAACATAATATCGCCTTTTACATCATTGCCAGCATGTACTCTATTTTTTAAATCCTTCATTATGTCTTTATCTGACAATGTGTCATCTTCTCTCGTCATAAGTGCTATTCCACCGCTTTCCTCTATTAAGTCTTTAAGCTTTAACGCTATTTTAAGATTTAATTTATCCTCGTTTTCTCCATATTTGCCGGGCTTACCCGGATCACTTCCTCCGTGACCAGCATCGATTATAACGATCTTATTCATCAAAGGAATTTGATTTACTGTCTCAACAGTTTTGCTTAAAAAACTCAATAGAGCAATAAACATTAAAGCTATGACGATAAAGAAAAAATATCTATACCGTTTCATCTGAATTTCTCCTCCACTTTTATTAAAAAGCCACAATATAAAATATTCAAATATAGACGCAACTATGTCACCATAAACTTCAAAATACATATTATGAATATGGAAAGGAGGAGTATAAATATGGTTACATTGGAATTTACGTATGTCGTAAAGTCCGGAGATACTTTATTCTCAATTGCAAAAAAGTTTAATACTTCTGTGGAAGCCATTATTTCGAGAAACAACATCATCAATCCATCGCTTATATATCCTGGCCAAACATTAATAGTGCCAGTTACTGGAGTCTATTATACAGTCATGCCTGGCGATACAATTTACCTAATAGGCCAAAAATTTGGCATCCCTTATGAATCGATCATTTATGTAAATAACATACTTTACCCATACACAATTTATCCAGGACAAATGCTTTTTATACCAGGCGGAAATATTCCTATGCAGTCAGCACCTGAAATGTCTTATGCTCATAACACTTATACAGGATCATTCGGTGAAATACACAACATACCGGCAGCGCTAATGTACAATATGCCATGTCCAACAAATTACATCGTTCAGCCTGGCGATACATTATGGAGCATAGCAAACAAATTCGGCGTTCCTCTTGATGAGATATTAAGAGCCAACTATTTTATGGACCCAAACATGATTTATCCAGGTCAGACTGTCGTCATACCGTGTCCACCAAAAACATCTCCTACTATGCCTTATAATCCACCGTTTGAACATCATAAAGAAGGCAGAATGGTGTACGTGGTAAAACCTGGCGATACACTTTACAATATTGCTGCAAGATTCAATACTACAGTCGATGCAATATTAAGAGCTAACCCTGACATTCAAAATCCTTCCCTCATATACCCTGGACAGAGAATAATAATACCTACCTTGAAAGAGTCTGAAATCAGCAATGACACTAAAACACAAAGCGATGACGATGAAACCAAAGAAAATGAAAAGAAAGACGATAAAAAAGAAGATGAAAATCAAGAATAGAAAAGGCCATCCATTAATGGATGGTCTTTTTTTAAAGGCTATCTATATACTTTTCAGCTACATAAGCAGCAATAGCACCATCTGCCGTTGCTGTCACTACCTGCCTCAATGTCTTTTTCCTAACATCCCCCGCAGCAAAAACACCCGGAATATTTGTCTTCATGTCTTCATCGGTTATTATGTAACCATACTCATCTGTATCGACGATGCCTTTTACTAATTCCGAATTTGGGCTTAATCCTATGGCAATAAATACACCATCAACTTTTAATGTGGTTTCTTCATTCGTCTTCACATTTTTTAAGACTAATCCTTCAACACCATATTCTCCTTGTATATCCTTCACAACAGTGTCCCAGATAAACTCTATCTTAGGATTTGCAAAAGCTCTATCTTGAAGGGTTTTAGAAGCCCTTAATTTATCTCTCCTATGAATTACATATACCTTCTTAGCAAATTTCGTAAGGTAGTTTGAGTCTTCCATTGCAGTATCGCCACCGCCTACAACGGCAACTACTTGATCCTTATAAAATGCCCCATCACACGTAGCACAATATGAAACACCTGAGCCTCTGAATTTTCTCTCTTTATCAAATCCTAACTCTTTAGGTGTAGCACCTGTAGCTATTATTATTGCTTTCGCCTCATAAGTCTTCTTGTTGGTGGTGACTTTTTTTACGTTGCCTGTGATGTCTAACCCCACAACCTCCTCATTGTAAATCTGCAGCCCATACCTTTTAGCTTGAGATTCCATTTTGTTTATAAGATCAGGGCCGCTAATACCGTCAAATCCCGGGTAATTCTCTATTTCGTATGTGGTCACTATCTGTCCTCCCACATACATTTGCTCTATCATTACAGTATCTAATTTAGATCTGCAAGCATAGAGACCTGCCGCAAGTCCCGCTGGGCCGCCACCCAGTATAATCAAATCGTACATACAATAATCACTCCTTTAAACAATACAATAATGGAAGTAGTATTTCACTACTTCCATTATTGTACCACATTTTTTTCTTTTTACATAACGCCTGCTGGTTGTCTAAATTTATTTTTTGCTTCTTGTATGTCTTGCATCTGTGCCGGTTTTACTGAATACCAACCCCTCTGACTTATGGCATTCCAAACTTGTTTTTGTTCTTCGAACGTAGAATTTAATGCATTGATAAAATCCTTTTTGAGGCTTTCATTGGCTGCTTCTGTTGCAGCATGTGAAAGGACCTCTATGGCAAGTTTGTAATCTCCTAAGACGCCCATCATTATATCCTTATCCGTCATTCCTGTACTACCCATCATATGTATCCCTCCTATCCTAAATTTTTCACTATAGAGTTAAAACTGTTTTGACACCTATCTGCTAAATTTTGACACATTGCCTTTAACTGTTGATCTTTAAGCCTTGAAGCACTGTCATTTAAGCATTTAATCATGTGTTCTTGAAGTGAAAGCACGTCATCAATGTACATCAATTCTTTGCTGGAAATTTGTTGCAACTTAATTCCTCCTTTCATGATCGTTCAAATTTAATATGTGCACATGAAAAAAAAATATACGGCATTGCCGTATAATATTATTTTATATAACCTTTTTTCTTCAATTTTTCAATATGTTCTTTTAGCTTCTCATCAATGCTTATGTTGTACTGGTCCTCTAAAACAAACATCATCGATACTGCCACTTGTGCCACATCCAAAAGCTCTTCAGATATTTTCTCAGCCACATCCTTGTTTGACATTTTTACGCTTTCCCCATTAAGACCCCTAAATTTACCTATAGCTTGTGCCAGCTCTCCTGCTTCCTCCATAAGTTTCAAAGCCGTCGATTCCAAAGAAGGTTTTAGATTATTTAACTTAGGCAAACTAATTGCTTTGTATTCAGTCTCCATTTAATCACCTCACGACTGTTTTCTTCGCGCCAGAAATTCTGCCACTTCCGGTGTCGATTCTTTTATCAAATCAAGCATTTTAAATGAAATATTCCTTATATCCCATTGAGCCTCAGGCGTACACCTTAAATTGGCATAGTGATCAAAAGCCCACAAATCTGTATCCATTAAAACAATCCGCTTATGGGCATTCGTAACCACATATGAGCTTGTTTCTGGTAATTTTTCATGTAGCTCCAAATATAATTTTTCAGCTTCATCAATCGCTCTCTTTAATACATCTGTACACCCAGCTTTTTCAATATTTGGAGGTACTGTATACCCATTCTCTATAGTCGGCTTATAAGCATTAAAATTAATCATTCTGTGCCTTAACAGTTGATGCCACGCAGCTTCACTTAATCTCAATTGAAATTTATACCTTACAGATCTAAAAGGTTCTATAAGATGATCAAACTGATCCATCTTAGAAGAAGCTGATTTCACGATGATTGCTTTCTCTTCCATTCCCAACTTCATAACCAAATCTTTAATTCTTTCCAGTGGTTTCCCTGTATAAGAAAAAATAATATGCATAGTCAGTATATCAAGGAAAGTCATATCACCGTTTTTACCTGTGTAATCAATCAACTCAACATCTGAATCCACGGAAGCATTCTCTAAATCATATCCATTGACTAAATCTTCCATCTCTTTATTTACAGTCAATTGATATTTAGATGGGCTCAAATGCCTCATCATGCTTGGCGCAATTTTTTCTGCCTCGTCAATTATATTTCTTGCCAGTATTTCTGCTTCTTTTGTGCCATGGGATTGCAATTTTCTGACTATATCTTGCAAATCAAGGGCATTTAACGCCACAGCAAAGCTGGTCTTTGCAGACAGCAGCAAAGCGTATCTGGCATCCTCAAAAGCTATCTTGCTTATCCTCCCCATATATGCTTTATCGCTTTCATGTTTATTCTTCTCAACAGTTAACTTCAAATAATCAGTGAGTTTACTTACAAGCGTCTCATATGCGTCAAAAGATACATTCCATACTTTTATAAATTTCTCTTTTAACTCCGGATAATTTTCAAGTTCCGGGGGTATTACAAATCTATCCCTATTAGGTCTTTGATATCTCTGGCTCCACTCTATGTAAGACGGTCTTTTATTCATCAATTCTATATCGCCGGACAAAAATCTGGAAGTATCTTCTATGCACAAGTGCATCAAATTCTGCTCTGCTATAGACGAATGGCCAAACCTTTCCACCCATTTTTCATGAAAAGCTTTTGCCTTTTGCATTGCCTCATCAAGTGGAATATCTTGTGTCGTTAAAAAATCACTTATATCAAGGTCTCCTGATGTCAATGATTCTAATATGTTTAGCCTCCAACTGGTGTCTTTTCTGCTTACCTTTGAATTAATAGGAGGTATTATAAATTCTGGCAGTGAATGTATAAAATAAACAGGCCCATATAAATTCGTAACAAACTTTTTTAATAAGTTTTCTTCAGCCTCAGTCAACTTTCTCATTAACATTTTAAAACTCCTCTCGAACTTAATCATATATAAATTATATCGTAAAATAGTGAAATTTGTAACACTAAAAATAAAATAAAGGAGCTTCAAAGCTCCTCTCATCCCATATCTTCTTAAAGTAAAAATGGTGACCCATCCGCGATTCGAACGCGGGACACCCTGCTTAAAAGGCAGGTGCTCTGCCGACTGAGCTAATGGGTCACAATGGTGGAGGGAGATGGATTCGAACCATCGAAGGCAATGCCAACAGATTTACAGTCTGCCCCCTTTAGCCACTTGGGTATCCCTCCAAAATTATCTGCTAATTTCAGCAACGACTTTTTTATTTTATAATAAATATAACATATTGTCAAGTATAGATAGGAAATTATCTCTTTAATAAGAGCAAAAAGCCGCCTTTATTCCTAAGTCGGCTTTTAAACACAGTTAGAAACAATTTTTGTATATGGATACTACCTCATCTAATGATAGCTTGTATGGATCCACATTAAACAAGCCACCCATTGTATCCATAGCATTTTTCCCTAATTTTGTAGCTTCATCCTCAGTTACTCCAAAGCTTGACAAACTTAAATCTTCCATTCCTATATTTTTAATCAATTTTTTAAGACCGTTTATAAAACACATGGCTTGTTCTTCTACAGTATCTCCAACTATCTCCTCGCCCATTGCTCTTGCTATATCTACAAACCTTTCAGGAGCTTTTGAAGCCATGAAGCTAAAGTAAGACACCGAAAGCATTATAAGTCCAGCACCATGTGGTATCTCTGGATGGTATGCACTTAAAGCATGTTCTAACGAATGATGGGAAATGCATGATGACAATGATTCTACTATACCTGCAGCAGTACTTGCCCACGCTAACGCTGTGCGAGCCTCAATATCACTGCCATCTTCTACAGCTTTAGGAAGATTCTCAGTAATAAGACTTATGGATTGAAGTGCTAAAACATCACTTCCTGGCTGGTTGACAGTTGCCAAATATCCTTCCACAGAGTGGAAAAATGCATCCATGCCTTGATAAGCAGTAAATTTCGGTGGAATTGAAACCATCAATTCAGGATCAACGATGGAAAGTGTAGGATATGTATACTTACATCCAAACCCAATCTTCTCATTTGTCTCTGTCTTTGTCACGACAGCCCACGGATCAGACTCTGTGCCAGTACCGGCAGTCGTAGGAATAGCAACGATAGGCAATGCACCATTTTTAACTTCCATTCCTTTTCCGCTGCCACCTGAAACATAATCCCAATAATCACCTGTATTCTTAGCCATCACAGCTATTGCTTTTGATGAATCTATTGTGCTACCGCCTCCTAATCCTATGACAAAATCGCATCCATTGTCCTTTGCTACTTTTGCTCCCTCCGCAACATGCTCTGCGATTGGATTAGGTAATATCTTATCATAAACGACATAATCAACACCATTTTGCTTTAAGTAATTAACAACTCTATCCAGATAACCATGCTTTCTCATTGAATTGCCATTACCTATGACCAATAAGGCTTTCTTGCCCGGCAATTTAACGGTAGCCAACTTTTCCAGTGTACCTGGTCCAAAAATAATTTCTGTTGGCATAAAATAAGTAAAATTAGTTTTCATCTATATAGACCCCCTCTGATTTTTAATTCATTTATAATTATCCCAATATCTATTATGATACTTTAAATTTTAAAAGTCAAGAAATCGAACATTTTTTATCAACCAATAATAATTATCTATTTTGTATTAATCTATTTATAAATTACATTAGTAATTTTCTAATTTACACTTTCGTTTTATCAAAATAGATACTTGATAAAAATCAATTTTCATGATATATTATATTAGTGTGGTGCTGGCATAGCTCAGTCGGTAGAGCAGTTGATTCGTAATCAACAGGTCAAGGGTTCAAGTCCCTTTGCCAGCTCTGGATTTTGGAGGATTTAAGGGTATTGAGATTTTATCGATGCCCTTTTTTGTATACAAAATATATGCGAAACTAAGAAATCATTAGCAACAAGCTTCATAAATGAATTTGTAACTCAAAGAAAGAAATAAGAAAATGCGAATAAAAATAATCTGTATTTGATATAAAAAAACTAAAAAATCTTTACAAAAGATGAAATTCTTTATAGGTTAATGATATTAATGAAAAAAAGAGTTTCAACACAAATGCTGAAACTCTTTTTTTCATTAATGCCTCGAAGTGGAATCGAACCACTGACACAGGGATTTTCAGTCCCTTGCTCTACCGACTGAGCTATCGAGGCGTATTAAAATTATGTATAATAATGGCGACCCAAAAGGGGCTCGAACCCTCGACCTCCAGCGTGACAGGCTGGCGCTCTAACCAACTGAGCTATTGGGCCGCAATATCTATTAACTTATGGTGGGCCTTCAGGGACTCGAACCCCGGACCAATCGGTTATGAGCCGACCGCTCTACCAACTGAGCTAAAGGCCCTCGATTTATGGTGACCCCGACGGGATTCGAACCCATGTTACCGCCGTGAAAGGGCGATGTCTTAACCACTTGACCACGGGGCCACGTATTGGCTCCTCAGGTAGGGCTCGAACCTACAACCTACCGGTTAACAGCCGGTTGCTCCACCATTGAGCTACTGAGGAATATATTATCCGGCAGCGACCTACTCTCCCGAGTAATCAGTACCATCGGCGCTGGAGGGCTTCACTTCCGTGTTCGGCATGGGAACGGGTTTTTAACCTCCGCTATTGCCACCGGAAATCTTTTGTTCATTTTTCTTAAATGAACTTTGAATACTGCACAATGCTAAAGGTCA
>NZ_JBPODR010000033.1:0-19071 GCF_051201035.1 Thermoanaerobacterium thermosulfurigenes | reverse complement strand
ATTATACCAAAAATGGAGGTCTCATGCTATTTTATAGCCAAATAATATTGAATTATCAAGGTACAGAGCTACTTTTATAAGTGCGAAGTTTGAGAATATAATTTAAAACGATGGCAAGACCGCTTACACCACCAGGAGCAATCTGGTTTGGTATCAAAAATAGATCAAGTGATAAAGTAAGCAAAAGTGTTCCTATTGTGATCCAAATAAAATCCATTACGATCTTTTTTACCTTTTCGCTCATAAAAACGAGTCCTTTCTTATGCATTACTTCGGTTTTCTGGAAAGCAACACTTTAACTGCGAATTTAGGCAATGCCATCATTCGCTTATATCTCCATGGCTCTTTCAAAAGGCGATAAAACCACTCTAATCCCAACTTCCTGTATATTTCTGGCGCGCGAGTGACTTTCCCTGCTATTACGTCAAAACTTCCACCAACGCCAATTGCCACTTTTGCTTTTAATTTATTTCTATTCTCATATATCCATTTTTCTTGTTTTGGTGCGCCTAATGCGACAAATAACAAATCTGTATTTTTCTCATTTATATCATATATGATTTCATCTTCATCATCTTTGCTAAAATATCCATCGTGAAATCCAACTATGTCGATTTCACTGTACTGCCTTTTCAAATTAAGATATGCAGCTTTCACCACATCAGATTTAGCACCTAAAAGATATATCTTATACTTTTTTGCAGATGCAACTTTAATAAGTTCCATCATCAAGTCAAATCCCGCTACTCTCTCCGGCAGCTCTTCCTTGTAAATCTTTGATGCAAAAATGACACCACTGCCATCAGGAACATTTAAATCTGTCTTATTTAAAATCTCCTTATACTCAGGGTCTTTCTGTGCCATCATTACAATTTCAGCATTTGGAGTGGCAACCATATGAAGTCTATCTTCAGATAGAAATTTTTCCACAGTATCAACAGCTTGCTTCATATTAACTTTATCAATTGGCACATCGAAAATCACAAACCTTCCAGCCATATTTACACCTCGTCATCATTATTTTCTAAATATAAGAAGTTGTTTTTAGACAATTCTCTTAATGATTTAAGATGAATTTTTAAATTCTCTATAAACTTATCTCTATGGTTTAAGATAGATTCAGCATAGTTGGCTATCTCATCTGAAGAAAACTTGTCTATCTTAAAAATCTTTGAATCGACTGAATTCAAAAACCCATCAATTTTCGGATCGTAAGATATGCCTATAAATGGCACTAATGCCACCAAAGCAAATATCAGTGAATGAAGTCTTACCCCAATAAGTAAACTGCATTTTTTTATTATTCCCAATATCTCATTGGGCTCGTACTTACCTCTTACGATCTTATAAGGAGATTTTAAGTAATTAGCTACTTTCTGACTCTCTAATTCATCTTTTTTATAGTAAAAAGGCAAAAAAACAACTTCTAAGTTATATTTCATAGATATGGCATCAATCGCTTTGGCAAGCTCTACCCGCGATAATTCATTATTTCCCCACTCTCTGGTACATACAACTATGTACCTATTCTTATCGATTCCCTCGTCTTTCAATATTTTCTCTATTCTTTCATCGCTGCAGACATTTAAGTTGACGACGGGATCTGCAGCAAGAATGACATTTTTATCGATATTAAGTTCTTTTAAAACAGACAAAGAATCTTCATCTCTTACTGTAATCATATCTACCCTTTTTAACAAAAAACTAGCAAGAACTTTATTGTATCTTCGGTGTATCGGTCCAATTCCTTGTCCTACAATGTATACTTTTTTTCTCAGTAAAATTCCTAAAAAAATTATAGATAAGTAGTACCATAAACTTTTACTACTTGTTACATCTTGTATTAAACTTCCACCACCGCTTATAATGACATCAGCATTCTTTATTGCATTAAAAATATCTTTAAATGAATTTCGATTTATAGATTTTACACCGTACTTAGATGAAGTAACATAAGGTGCATTTGAAAGCACCGTTACATCATGTATACCTTTTTCTTTAAGTCCAGCGACGATGCATTCTAAAACAGCATCATCGCCAGTGTTTTCAAAGCCATAATACCCCGATATCAAAATTTTCATTATCTTAACCTCCATGGCTTAATAAAAGTAAGTAAAATCAATTGTGAACATTCTTCACCTTTATATATCTCATAAAAATATCAACAACTTTTAATGCAACTAATCCTATTATAAGTCCAAACACCCAGCTTATTACAGTACGTTCTAATGCAATTTTAAGCACACTTTCCACGTGGCTCATGGTATTAGGCATAGATAGTATTCCTATAGATGCCAGTATTCCAAATATAAAATTCATTGATTTTGATTTCTTCTTGGCAGCGTATATGCTTAATATCAAAGCAGGATATCCAACTAAAAATTCTTTTGTCCTTGGCCTTGCCACAAGGTAATGTTCGAGCAAGCTTCTAAACTTAAGCTCTATAGATGTAGGCTTTATGACTGGTGAATTGCCTGTTCGCGAAATATATACAATTCCTACAAAACCAGCTATCAAAACAGCTAATACATGCCATATTTTAATTTCTGTATTTAGTATTTTGATAGAAGCATCGGTAAATTTCTTAAGTGTATTTATACCCCACACTTTATAGCCGTAATACGCTATATACACTACCACCGGTACCGTAAATGATAGTTTTACGCCTCTAAAGTAGTCTAATTTCAACATGTATTTGCTATCTGCCATAATTGCTGCAATTATTAGCCCACCGGCTAAAGATATTAAAACAGTCTTGAAAAAAATGTAAAGCGAATCTCTCACATAATGGCCATCTTCTCCGTTCTCGATAATCTTTTTGCTGCCATCGATAAAATACCCTATAGCCAGCGATGGATATATAATAGATGACAACAAAGCTACTGATTTGACGCCAAGGTCATTGTACTTTGTTAAAATCAAAAGCGACGATATGACGATGCCTAAAATCGTAAGTATTAAAGAGTACCTTTCTCTAAGTCCAAAAAGCATTAAGAGGAGAATTCCACCTGCAACAACACCTAATGCAATCAACAATTCCATTATCTTTGATTGATGAATCGGGCTTAAAGGCCTGACTACGCCTAAATTAAGTCCTGCATAATTCACAAGGTCATTTATCTCTTTTAACATGGATATGTTCTGCTTCAAATTGTAATTTTGAGACTTAGTCGTATCGACTTTTGCCCTGATATATACAATTCGCACATCTCTCTCTATGATAGATCTGTACCATCTGTCAACTATTCCACTTGTATCGTACTTAGCTGTCTCAGCTTCAGAAAGGCCGTAAACTTTAGCTGCATTATAACCATCAAATTTCGTAAACTTTTCTGTTCCAGCTTGTAAGCTTTTCCCCATAGGTGTATCAATAATTCCGATGGCGATTCCGTTCTTTTTAAATAAAGATGCTGCATACGATATTTTATCAGGGTTTCCCAATACATCATTTCCGCCAAACACTACTGTCTTCACGCCGTAATGCTTTAAAAGCTCTACGTAGTTTTGTATGTCTTTGTCTTTTATGCCATTGTAATTTTCAACCCTTGGTATTATATCAAGACCCAATGATTTTACCATGTCTAAATCATTTTTGTCAAAACCTAAGCCCTGGTCAGCAAAAGTATCCATATCTTCGTTTAAAATAAATGCATAGTTATTTCCATTTTTTAAAATAATCAACTTGTCAGACGGTACCCTTTTAGTCAAAGATGACTTCAAGAAATCATAAGTCGAAACATCATCTGTAGTTGCAACGATATAATCTTTCTCGATCCTTTTTTGGCTGTCGCTTAAACTTTTAAGGTATGACGTCAATGCAGAATTGCCAGTAGTATTCTTAAGGTTATAAATATTTTCCACATCCGACATCTTGTAAAGGGATATTTTACCGATTTCTTGAAGCCTGTTTAATGTGACTTCAGGTACTGCCACTCCTTTTAAGCCGTTCTCTTTAAATGTCGTCAAAACGTCCTGTACGCTCATTCCCGTATTCTCAGCCAAATTTTCAAAGTTATAAAGGTCAGCCACGGTTTCCACCGTGTTGTACTTATTTTCAACGCTAATTCTGGATACATCTACAATTGCAGATACTGCTAATGATAGTGCTACGAAAAATACGAGTATTTTCTTTAGACTCAAAGAATATCTCTCCTTCATTATTTTAGTATTGTATCACTTGAATTATATCACTTTAATATAACCTTGAGCAATACCATATTTTAGAAAAAAATAAAGCGCTTTAAAGCGCATTTTAATTTTTTGTGTATTTTCCCATTACCACGATTATAGTATCAGCTTTCGCCTTTATTCCTCTGCCATCTGACCGTGGGAAAAGCAGCAGATGATTTGCTGGTATCAATGCATTGTTTTTTAAATCTTTTCCACCCGTCAAATCCGATACACCATCAGTGCTGGTGACAATCGTTGATGTATTATCTGTTCTGACTATAGCCTCAGATCCTTGATAAAGTGTAATGCTTTCACCAGGTTTTAGCTCAACTATGTCGTAATTGCTGCTTGATGTACCTACTTTGCTATCTATGTAGCTTTTTAAATCATCGTACTTGCTGTCTACATAGCTTTTTGTGACTATCGGATCCTGTTGACTACCGGGATCTTGAGTCGAATCAGCGTACACAATTCCAATTACAGCTAACATCACAACAAATACCAATATCAATCCATAAATCTTCTTCACAAGCTAAGCCCCCTTCTTTAGTTTATTTTATACAAAAAACTCGCCTATTTCAACAAAAATCTCTTTAAATCGCGAAAAATGCCATAAAAATAAAAGGACATTTTTCTAAGCTGTCCTTAAAAATCTATCAATCCAAGGCTTATCTGCAATGCCTCATTTACTTTTTCCATCATCTCTTGGTCAAAATGACCTATCTTTTCCCTTAGCCGCTTTTTGTCTATAGTCCTTATTTGTTCTAATAGAATAACTGAATCCTTATTAAGACCGTATTCCGTTCCATTTATCTCAACATGTGTCGGCAATTTAGCTTTGTTTATCTGAGATGTTATTGCTGACACGATAACTGTAGGGCTGTACTTATTGCCGATATCGTTCTGTATTACAAGTACGGGCCTAACACCACCCTGTTCTGAGCCTATGACAGGGCTTAAATCAGCATATAAAATATCTCCACGCTTTACAATCATATCAATCACACTTTTTCAATTTCTTTTCGTATCCGTTAAAGCATTCGTTGTCAGCGGTTAGGCCCAATTCCGCAAGTTCTGCATTTATAGCCGCCATCTCAAGGTACCCTTTCTTCATGCTCTCCCTTATCTTCATCTTCTTTCTCTCTTTAATGTACAATTTCATGGCTTCTCTTATAAATTCACTGCGGTTTCTATTTTCCATAGCTGCAAGTACATCAACTTCTTCCAGTAAGCTTTCCGGCAAACTGACGAGTATTCTTTTTGTCTCGCCCACAATTATGACCTCCTAACACACTTATATAATTTATTATATACTGCTATATATATTAATGTCAATCTTTATTATTTTTATACATAATATTTAACATTTTAAATAATTTTCTACTTTTGTTATCTCTCCATTAAATATATATATTCTTGGTACCCGTCTGGATATTCCACAATATACTTCATAAGAGATAGTTTTTAATTTATTTGCAATTTCATCAGCGCTTATGAATTTGCCATCTGCTTCTCCCATAATAGTAGCAACATCTCCTTCCTTAACATCTTCAATCTCTGTCACATCAACCATACATTGATCCATGCATATTTTACCAACTATAGGAGCGTATTTGCCATTTATTATGACATTGTGATTATTTGATAAAAGCCTATTTAAGCCATCCGCATATCCTATAGGCAAAGTTGCTATGCGGCTTTTTCTGTTTGTCCTATACGTCCTGTTGTAGCTTATATATTCTCCTTCACCCACATCTTTAACATAGACGACTTTAGATCTTAATGATATAGTTGGAAGTAAATCGATTTTTTTATTAACTTCACTTGAAGGGAAACTGCCGTAAAGTATAATCCCCGGTCTTACCATGTCAAGGTGTGTTTCCGGCATGTCTAATATTGCAGCACTGTTTGCTATGTGCCTAATAGGAATGTATAAGCCCGACTTTTTAAGCCTTTCTATAAGATTTAAAAAGATCTCAAGCTGTCTTAACGTATATTCCTTGTCTTTTTCGTCTGATGACGAAAAATGGCTAAATATGCCTTCAATGTTGATTCCAACAAGATTTGACATGGATAAAATCTCCTCATAAGCTTTATTCATGTCATTGTAGCCGATGCGACCCATCCCTGTATCTATCTTAACATGAATCTTAGCATCTTTGCCAAGCTTTTGAGCTACCTTTGCTACCTCTTTTACGTAACTTAGCTCAAATGCTGTCTGAGTAATATCGTACTTTACAATCACATCAGCAAACTTTGCTGGAGTATATCCTAAAATGAGTATTGGCTTTGATATACCCTGCTCTCTTAGTTCCAAAGCCTCGTCTATTGTTGCAACAGCCAGATAATCTACACCACAATTTATCAATTCCTTCGACACTTCATACGAACCATGCCCATAGGCATTCGCCTTGACTACTGCCATTATGCCAGCATTTTTATCAGTGATTTTTCTTATCTCTTTGTAGTTGTGAATTATATTATCCAAATTAACTTCTGCCCATGTTGGTCTATACAAATTAAGCATAATTACCTCCAAATCACATTAAAGAATTTAAAATCATCAGTGCTTCGTCAGAACTGACTTTTTCATTAATCATCAAATCAACAATGAGACCATTTCTATCTAAAATATATCTATTCCCTTTTTTATAATAAATAGTATTTCCAATGCGCTCTTTATCAAAGACTTTCCCATCAAAAGCGCTAACACTTTCAACAATTTTTATTATATCATTACCGTTTAAATATGTTAAATTAATTGAATTATTATTTGACATATCTATGCTTATATTTTCAAGAGCATAACCTTTAGGCATGTATTCAGGAAATACTGGATTTATACCTGAGTATTTATATACATCTTTTATATCTACAGACATATTAATATCAGTACGGAAGTATCTGCTGAATGTAGAAATATCTTTTTGAGTAAAAAGACCATCATCTAACTCTGGATTATACACGAAATTTGCGTATTTCATCTCAGCAAAAACCTTCCCATTTATGTCGAAAATCTTCATAGATACCGGTTTATAATCCTTTTTTGAAAATTCAGCCGATTCATTGTACATAAAAGTGTTTCCGTTTAAAATCGGAACATCAATTTGATAAAATTCACCGTCTTCGCTTTCTTTTATCTCTCCGGCTTTTTTAAAATTGTCTATAAATGATGAAAAAAGGGAATATGCAGGTATATTTTGGCTATCATCCTCTATAAATGTCTGATTTATTTTCGAAAAATACATGTAACTTCTATTACCGTCGTACACGATAACTTTATCAGGTTTATTGGACTCATCGTATATCTCCATGCGGTACTTTCCATCCTTATAAAACTGTTTCATAGTGTATCTCTTGACATTTTTATTATTATTAAGCTGAACCTCAACATCTGAAGTATAGCCTTTTAAACTTTGAATTGCTTTTTTTACATTTGAAGGCACATCTAAGTGAGACTTCTTTATGCATCCTGACAAAAAAATAGTCAATATAAGCAATAGCACAAACAAAAGTCTCCTCAATCACATCACCTCTTTACATTTTCATTGCATATGGAATATATTCGAGTATGTTTGTCGCAGTAAGTCCGTATTCTCCATACTTTTCTGAAGCCATATCACCTGCTTTTCCATGGTAGTAAACTCCGTAAATGGCCGCTTTTACTCCTTTTAATCTCTGAACCAAAAATGACGATATCATGCCTGTCAAGACATCTCCAGAGCCTGCCGTAGCCATACCCGGATTCCCTGTACAATTAATATATATGCCTTCAGTATCGTTTCCTATTACTGTTCTTGAACCTTTAAGCACAAGTGTCACTTTATACTTTGAAATGAACTTTTCAACAGTTTCGTATATATTATTATTTATATCATCAACAGAAACACCTGATAATCTCGACATCTCACCCATATGTGGTGTCAAAATGACATCTTTGCCGATTATCATATCCACTGAATCAGATATTGCATTCAACGCATCCGCATCAAGAACTAATGGTTTTTCAAGCCTTAATATGACTTCCTTGACAAACTCTTTTACATCGCCGCTACATGTAAGCCCAGGTCCTATTGCCACAGCATCTACAGTATTCGCCAATTCTAATATTTCACCAACTGAGCCTAAATAAAATGCCCCATCTTTGTCATTCAATCCATACGTTATGATTTCCTTCAAACTGCTTTGCATAATTCCCTGTATAGCCTTTGGCACAGCTAATTTAACTATGCCACATCCTGTCTTTATTGCACTCATAGCGCACAAAGCTGCTGCACCAGTCATGTCTTTTGAACCAGCCACAATCAAAAGCTTGCCATAATCTCCTTTATGGGTATTCCTCGTCCTTTTCGGCAATGCAACATCGTCCTGCGAAATCATATTGTATCTGCACTTAATATTGTCCACTAAATTATTCGGTATGCCTATGTCTGCCACAACCACTTTCCCAGCGTAGTCTACACCCGGATATACAGCAATCCCCTTTTTCAGAAATTGCATCGTTATCGTGGCATTTGCTTTTATAGCACAACCCTCTACATGCCCATTGTCACCATTTATTCCTGATGGTATATCGACAGATATGACGTATTTGCCAGATCCATTCACAATATCTATGATGTCTCTACTTATACCAGACACTTCTCTATCGAGACCTGTTCCATGTAGCGCATCTATGACTAAATCAGATTCTTTGATGCTCTTTTCAAGAAATTTTAGTTGCTCTTTTTGAAGAATTTCCGCTACGTAAATCCCCATATTGATTATTATGTCGAGGTTTTTCTTTGCATCACCAGAAATCAATCCTATACTTGATACTACAAAGACCTTCACATCAAAACCTCTGTTGAAAAGGTATCTTGCAGCAACAAAACCATCTCCGCCATTATTTCCTTTACCGCACAAAATCACCACATTATTTCTCTTACAACTAAACAGGTATTCTGAAGCATGTTCTGCCACAACGCGGCCGGCATTTTCCATAAGGCACACAGATGGTATCCCAAGAGAATTTATGGCTATAGATTCTATTTCTCTCATTTCTCCATTTGATACGATCTTCATAAACATCATCTCCATTATCGTTCTATTAATGTTATTATAAACTTAAAACTGCAATAAAAAAAGAAGGCTTTAAGCCCTCATATTGCAATTTTGCATTCCTTTGCATATTCATCGTAATCATCTATGTATTGATAATATAAATCATCCATTATGTCTGACAAATGCAGCGGTGACAAGTCATCGATGCAAAATCTCTTTGCCATATCTTCCACTTTGTCTTTGTATGGACTTACATGAACTACTACATCACCAAGCTCTTCCTTTACTATACCCTTCTCGGTTATTTGCTCCGCAATTTCGATTCCGTACGACGGCACATCAACATTTTCGCCGCCATTAAATACTTTTACTTCTGATTTTACTACAGCGTATTTCCTCACTATCGTCTTGTCACCATAGTTTATTGTCGATACGTACTCGCTTACTCTTTTGTAATACATAATTTTACCTCCTTAATTCGTTCTAAGCTTTGTATTTTTATCAAAAATTTACTATTAAAGTAAAAATTCTATTATAATATTCTATTTATCCCTCAAAAATCCTTCTTTTTTTAGAATATTTTTTATCGACAGAAAATGATATAATATTCCATCCGTAAACATTTAACACCTCATAAATAGCCAATTATACGCCTTTAAAGTTATAAAACCAAGCATTTTATACTGAATAAAGGCAAATTATGTCGAAAATTTTTTCCAAAAATAAAAAAATAAAGGGATTTTGAAATCCCATCACCAAGTTCTTAAATGATCGATAAATTGTCTGGCAGTCCTTGGTGACATGCCATTATGCCAAGAGCTCCATCTCATCGATTCTCTTATCAATGTATCTCTGTCTAAATCAATATGGTACTTTTGAGCTAAAGATTCAACTATCTTTAAATATTCTTCTTTGCCAGGCGATTGGAAAGTAACAGTTATTCCGAACCTATCTGCCAATGAAAGTTTTTCTTGCTTTGTATCTAATGAATGAATTTCACTTTGTACGTTATCAGTTAAATACTCTTTTATCATGTGCCTTCTATTTGAAGTAGCATATATTAAAACATTGGTAGGAAGCTTCTCTATACCGCCTTCAAGTGTCGATTTTAGAATTTTATATTCAGTCTCATTTTCTTCAAACGATAAATCATCCAAAAACAGAATAAACCTAAGTCCTCTTTTGCTTATGACACTTATAATTTTGTTTAAATCCAAAAGATCTTGGCGATTTACCTCAATAAGCCTAAGACCTCTTTTATAGTACATATTCAATACAGCCTTTACAGTTGAGGATTTGCCAGTTCCTCTATCTCCATAAAGCAAAATGTTTGAGGCTGGCAAACCCCTCAAAAACCTATCTGTGTTATCTATGACAATTCTGTGCTCATCTTCATATCCTACAAGATCTTCAAATTCAACAGGATCGGGATTTTCTACACCAACAATTTTTCCATCAAGCCATCTAAAGGCTCTATACACTCCATATATGCCACAACCATTTTCCCCATAGTATTTTACTATATCATCAGCATTATCACAGTCTAACAAATATTGTTTATCACCTTCAGATAATGTGATAAGATGTTCCCACGAAATTGCATTAAATTTCAAACACTCTCTAAGACAATCCGCAAAATCCACTTCCGAAAGTTTTTTTAAGTATTCAAGCTCTCTTTTTGTAGCCATCTTCAATGTTTCATCAATCAAACCTTGTCCAAATTTCTCAGCTAACATGCTAAATATATTTTCATCGACTCTCGCTAATTCATCTATTTTCGATTTCCAAATCCCAGAATACACATTATTTTCCACAGCATAATTCGATAAATCCGAAAATAAGTCGCTGTACAGCTCATAGACTTTGCCTTCATCTATTTTTTCACTGACGAGTAAATTTAAAATTTTTATAGCTTTGTCTACTGTAGCATCTTTCATTACATTTTTGTATATAATGATATTTTTTAAACCATCTACCAATTCAGCTAAATGCTCTTTGGTCACAACAATTATCCCCCTTATCCTTACACTATTTTAACGTACACCTTTCTATGCCTTGGACCATCAAATTCACAGAAGTATAAACCTTGCCATGTGCCTAACTGTATATCCCCATTTTCTATCATCAAATTAATGCTTGTCCCTACCAAGACAGATTTTATGTGGGCATCTGAATTTCCTTCTATGTGCTTGAATCTTATTTGAGGAATGATTTCATTAAGACCTCTCAATATATCCTCTTTTACATCGGGATCAGCGTTTTCGTTTATCGTCACACCTGCCGTAGTGTGTGGCACATGGATGAAACAAATGCCATCTTTTATGCCACTTACTTTTACAATTTTTCTCACTTCATCAGTTATATCAATAATAGCCTCTCTTGAGGGCGTATCGATTTTAATAGCTTCCATAGAACCACCTACTTTCTTCATTATTTTATAAAATTATAGCAAATTTACTTGTGAAAATAAAATTTATCCTATAAACTTACAAAAATCACCTAAAGAATATAATATGAGTCTATGCAGCGCTCGCGTACATGCAATGTATAAAAGATTTCTATCGTATTCGGTTTTGTAATTTTCATTCGATGCATTAAAGACAAACGCAACGTCAAATTCTAAACCTTTAGCCTCATAAGGCGTAAGTATGTTTATGCCTTCTATCACTTCGTCGTCTTTTGAGTTTAAAAGTTTCACATTGATAAAATTCTTCATTGTGCCGTAGACTTTATTCGCTTCATCTTTTGTCTTTGCAATGACGCCAATCGTCTTATATCCATCTGCAAAAAGTTCCGAAGCGTTATTTGCTATATTTTTGCATATTTCTTCAAAACTGCCTCTACTCACTAATTGCGGTTTGTCACCATGCCTTTCAAACGGCATTATCTTTGGAGGATGTTTAAGCAATCCAATAGAAAATTCATTTATCTCATAAGTAGATCTGTAACTATTTTCTACGAAAAACTTCTTTATTTTCCTTCCGGCAAAAACTTCATCAATAAGATCGTAAAAAGCCTCATTTATTCCTCTGTCAAGTGTTTGGTTCACATCTCCCAATACAGTGAATTTAGCATCATAAAACATCAATTTAAATATCTCATAAAAAATCTGTGAATAGTCTTGTGCTTCATCTATCACAACGTGTTTTATTTTTTTGTAAGCCGTAAATCCCTCCACTTTGTACTTCAAATATAATAACGGCCCGATATCTTCGTAATATACTTTTCCATCATCTATGTTTTTACAAGTCAATTCAGCTATCTTAAAAAAATTTTCAGATAAATCTATGTTTAGTCCGTATGAAAGCCTTTTAAACAAATCTTTATCAGAAAACAGCAATCTATAAATATATAAGAAATTTACATCTGTAAAACTATTTAATTGATTTTTAATCCTCCTCATTTCTTTTATGGACAAAAGGCGGCTGTATGCCTTTATTTCAAATTCATGTCCTTTGCGATCTTCAACAAACCTTTCAATTTTAGAAAGCCTTCCTTTTCTAAGATAATGGATCTTATCAAATATCTTCATCTCTAATCTTTCAAGTCTTTTTTTCATTGGTCTGTTCATCTTGTCATTTAAAAATTCATTCTTTAAATCATACCTGCTGTACACTACTTTGCCATCGTAATACACATCTTTAAACTCTATCACATTCCTCTCATAATATGATAAAAGTCTGTCTAAAACCACAATAAATTCCGAAGAATTTTTAAGCCTTGCAGAATCCAACATGACTTTGTCTTCACACGACGAAAGCCTTTCTACATAATCGGACCTTTCCTCAACATGTACTACATCTCCTATGGCATTTTTTACAAAGTCCTCAAAGATAATTTCATTTACATTTTCTTCACCTAACTCTGGCAGCACATTTTTTATGTACTGACTAAAAATTTTATTAGGAGAAATTATGAGTATATCATCCTTCTTTAAATTTTTATCTCTTTCAAAATAAAGCAAATACGCTATCCTGTGCAGTGCTATGGACGTTTTCCCGCTTCCTGCAACACCTTGAACTACTAAAACATCGCCATCTACATCCCTTATTATCTTGTCTTGCTCTTTTTGAATAGTCTCAACAATTGTCCTCATCTTTGCCGTAGAATTACGTCCTAAGGCTTCTTTTAAAATCTCATCGTCTATTACTACATTGCAGTCAAAGTAATATTTTAGCTTTTGATTCTCAATCTTGTACTGCCTCTTTAGCACTAAGTTTCCTTCTATAATTCCGTCAGGAGCTTTATAAAAAGCTCTGCCTTTTTCAAACCTGTAAAACACACTTGATATGGGCGCTCTCCAATCGTATACGATAATATCGAATGTATTCGGATCTCTTAAAGTCCTAAGCCCTATATATATTTTTTCTAATAAATCTGAACCACTTTCTACAAAATCAAATCTGCCGAAGTAAGGAGAACTAATCATTTTATTCAATGATTTAAGGTTTTTCAAAATCTCATTATAGTACACAATATGGTTTTTAAGCTCATTGATATATGGATTCACCTCTACTAATCTATAAAAATTGTCAGGTATACTCGGTGCATATTGTAAAACATCTTCCCTCAACTGCTTTATATTTGTGCCCTCTATCATGAGCATTTGTTTTAATCTGTATATTTCATTCTCGATAAAACCGATAGTCCTATTAAGGTACATCAACTCTAATTGATAATCATTGGTTCGCATTTTACCACTCCCTTTTAAGACTTCGATTATTAATGTTAATGTTGATATATTTTCTGTGGATATTGTGGATAAGTTTGTTAATAACTGAAATTCAATTGTTGTCAATGTGAATTACATGTTAGCATATAAAATATCTTTCCTTAATGATTGATATTTAAAATCTTGTACAAAAAGTATATAGACATTGCATTTGTAAATACCGCCAAAGGTACTAAAACCTTGAAGCTTATGTGCTTTGTCTTATGGTGGAATATATACATACCACAAAAAACGCCAATACCTCCCAACAAAAATGACAAAAGAAAAAGAGTTCTTTCTTTAATCCTCCACTTTCCATGAGTGGCTTTGTACTTGTCTACACCCATAGTGGCAAACGTAATGATATTCCACACAAAGATAATTAACCAAAATACCTTCACAATATTCATCCGCCTTTTCTAAGTTTAATTTTATTTTAAAACAAAACTACAAAAAAATAAAATGAATAAAAATTTTATTCCAATCAAAATACTGTGATTTAAATCACAGTATTTTGATGTAGTTTCTTGTATACTGGAAATAGAAAAAGGAGGATGTATATCATGGAAAATAGAGTTGATAAACTAGCTGACGTACTTAGAAGGCTTAATAATAGCGAAGATCCTGAGACGGTAAAAGGCGAAGCAAAGGAATTGATAGAAGACCTTACTGCCGAAGAATTATCTTTAGCAGAACAAAAATTAGTTGATGAAGGAATGAAAGCAGAGGAACTAAGAGGGCTTTGTTCGGTCCACATGGAGATGCTGGAAGGACAGTTAAACGGCTTGAAAGAATCATTATCCGACGATCACGTACTGCAAACACTTATATTGGAACACGATGAAATACTAAAGCTACTTGACAAATTAGAGCTTTTAAACATAAAGATACAGAAAATGTCGTCACCACAGGAAGACAAAGCCTTGTTATCAGATTTAAAAGAAACTGCAGAAGGCATTTTAAGCGCTGAAAAGCACCACAAAAGAGAAGAAGACGTATTGTTCCCTGAACTGGAAAAACTGGGTATAACAGGTCCAACAAGGATAATGCGTCTTGAGCATGACGAGATACGATTGAGAAAAAGAAGTTTGGTAGAGCTTGCAAGCAACATCGACTACATCGATTTTGCAGATTTTAAAGACAGAGCGAAAGAACTATCAAGCTACATCGTATTCAACATGAGAGATCATATCTTTAAAGAAAATTACATCCTATATCCCACGGCCTATGAGGCAATTGAAGATGATAAACTATGGGCTGACATGAAAAATAGATGCGATGAAATAGGATACTGCCCATTTACACCATTAAAGTAATTTACAAGGTGGCACCACACAGTGCCACCTTGTTTTTTATTGCTTTTCTGCATATAACCTATCGTCTTTCAATATGTGCTTCTCAATCCAATCCACCAAAAAGTTTAAAATGTCTTTTATGTATTCATCTTGATTTTGATCTATCTTATCTAAATCTATGTTGTTAATCTTCTCTTTAAAGTCATCGTGCAGCACTTTATGTGAAAGCAACTTTTTAAAGCCTATGCTTTTCATGTAGTCTTCTTCATAGTCAAAATGGTAAATCGTATAGTCCTTCAACTCTTTTATTATTTCTACGATATGATCGTATTTATCAATGGCAAATTCATTCTTCAATAAATCGTACGCTTCGTTTGCAATATCAAAAAGTCTCTTATGCTGCTTGTCTATCTCGTCAATGCCAAGCCTAAAATCTTCTTTCCAAGTTATCATTATATCTCCTCCCCATAATTTTTTTATAATTTTAACATATATACGATTTGCGAACAATATCTCATAAAAAATTTTTCACTGGTCTTAAAATCGAAAAAATTGTATAATAGATACGGTGTAAATATTATTTGGGGTGATCATATGAAATACAAAATGGTTGTAGCAGACGCAGATGGGACTTTATTAGACGATAAAAAAAAGATCTCTGAAGCCACGAAAAATAGTGTAAAAAAGTTTCGCAATATGGGAGGCATTTTCACATTAGCAACAGGTAGAGGCATCATATCAGCAACACCATACATAAAAGAACTTGATATTGATGTGCCTGTCATACTTTTTAACGGATGTGTAATATACGATCATATAAATAAAAAAATACTGCATGAAAATTATCTCTCTGATGATTTGTATAAGCTTATCGCGAAAAAATGGCAAGAAGGAAAATACGATGTAGACATTCTTGTATACAGTATAGACGGCATATACATAAATAAAATATCTGATTTCATCAAATCATACATGGAAACAGAACACGTAAAATGTGATTTAATCGAAGATCTCAGCAAACTTGATAAAATTATAAAGGTACTTTTCAGAGGAAATAGGGACACATCTTTAGAGCTTGTAGACGAAATAAGGCAATCATCAAACGAGCCTTTTACGTGCGTACAGTCAGACGAATATTTTATAGAAATTCTCCCTTATGGCATTACAAAAGGATCCGCACTCATAAAATTATGTGATATTCTCAACGTAGACATTAATCAGGTTGTAGCAATAGGCGATCAAGACAATGACAAAGAAATGATAATCAAAGCAGGATTTGGCGTCGCCATGGGAAACGCTGATGACGCCATAAAAAGAAACGCCAACTATGTAGCAAAATCCAATTTAGAAGATGGTGTCAGCGATGTAATAGAAAAAATCATACGCGATGAGTTTTAAAAAAGCCGGTAATCCCGGCTTTTTTAATGACTGACCTGGAAGTCGTATACCATCTTTGATATTTCCCTTATTACAGTATACGCATCCGAATTATCAGATCCATCTACATTGTTGCCCATAATGGTCAAAATATACGGTTTTTGCGTATAAAAAACAATAGCTGTATCATTTACTACATTTGATAGATTTCCAATTTTATGAGCAACGGTTATATTGCTTGGCAAAGGATATGAAATCCTATCGTTATAAATAGTATTTTCAAGATAACTTAGAAGCTCTCCTGCCGTACTGCTGTGCGCATTTGCATAATTTAATATATCCTCCATGTAGATGCTTAAATCCCTTGGGGATGTGACATTATCTGAATATGGTATGACATAAGCACCTAAACTTTCTATAAAATTCAAATAATTGTCATATCCTACGACTCTCATCAACATATTTGATGCTATATTGTCGCTTTCTTCTATAGATTTTTTTGAAAGCTCCCTAATTGTATAATAAGTTCCAACAGGATCGTATTGTATAGAGCCAGAGCCGCCTTCATAATCCTGCGACGTATACTGGATTTCCATATTTGGATCTAATTTCCCTTCAGTTATAAGTGTATACACATAAAAATTTAGAGGAACTTTATAGGTACTGGCAGCAATAAAAGAATCATAACCATTTATATCAAATGTCTCGCCAGAGTTTAAGTCTATGAAGTATACTCCGTAATTTCCTGTATGCTGGCTAAGCAGTGTCTCAATATTGTCTTTAAGTTCCTGATAATTAGAAGCATTGTCAAGCTGTTGCGGTACTGTCACTGGCGGATGTGGTATAAGTAGCTTTTCGCCAACATATAAAAATGCGTTGTCACTCAATCCGTTTTCATCCAGAATATCTTGAATGGATGTTCCATATTTCTTCGCTATAAAATAGATATTGTCATTTGGTTGTACATAATAGACGACTGGATTTTCCCACGAAGCATTTTGAATAGCATTGTAAGTATTAGGTCCTACAATCCCGTCTGCAACCAAGTTTTCTGCTTTTTGAAAAGCCAACACTCCATTTAATGTGTTGTTGCCAAAAACACCATCAATAGCACCCGTGCTAAATCCAATGCTATTTAATATGCTTTGTAGCTCCGATACATCAGTACCGTAAGTCCCTGTGTATAAAAGCCTTGAACCAAACTGAAATTGTGGAAGTCCGCTATCACCGTATGATATGACAGGCACGAAAACTACAGCTAACATTAATAGATATAAAAATAACATTTTAATCTTGCGCAAACCGCATTCCCCCTTTCCGGTATATTATATAATATATATTTTTATATGTCATTAGTATATACAAACCGCGATTTCCATAATATATCACACAATTCCAAAACGGAAAGCTTTATAGCTTGAAAATCAAAAAACCTCAGAAGTATATTTCAAATACTCATCTGAGGCCTCTTTTAATTTATCTATACAATTTAAAAACTAAAAACTTACGTAAAGAAGTCATAAAATCTTTTTGCAAGATCTACCAATGCTTTATCATGTACTCTGTATACAGTCCACTCGTCCATAGGCACAGCACCTATTTGCCTATAAAATTTAATAGACGGCTCATTCCAGTCAAGACAGCTCCATTCAAGCCTGCCACAGTTTCTTTCCAAGGCTAATTTAGCCAAAAACGCCAACATTATTTTTCCAAATCCTTTGCCTCTCATCTCAGGCTTTATATACAAGTCCTCAAGATAAATACCAGGTCGCCCTAAAAATGTAGAAAAATTGTGAAAAAACAATGCAAATCCTACAGGTTCTCCATCGTATTCCCCTATGATAACTTCTGCCACTTTACGTTCAAATAGAGATTCTCTTAATAATTCCTCTGTCGCCACAACTTCTGACAAAAGTTTTTCATATTCCGCCAGCTCCCTTATAAAGTTTAATATAAGTGTCACATCATTTTCTACTGCAAATCTTATTTTGAATCTATCACCTTTTCTGTCTGCCAAATCTTTCATTATTTTGTGCACCTCCTAATCATACTTTGTCGTTTAATAAAACCATGTGTATATGGTCTTCCCATTTACCATTAATTTTCAGATACTTATATGCTATTCCTTCATCGTAAAATCCCAATTTTTCAACTACTTTTAATGATGGTTTATTCTTTGGCATGATATTCGCTTCAATTCTGTGCAACTTAAAATCATTAACTATAGATGAGAAAATTCACTAACATAAATTACCATAATAAACTTACATGAAAAAATTTAATAAAAAATAGAGACAAATGCTCGCTTTTATGGTATTTAATATGTTGTTACACTATAACAATATTAACCATAGGAGTGGAGCAAATGTCTCATAATAAAAGAATAACAGAAAATTCATCAATAATCCAGTACTTAATGAAATTAAATTTTGCATTATATTTTACTAAACCTGTTATTCGTCATATTGTAGAATT